>CAYXRE010000009.1:0-24181 GCA_964466125.1 uncultured Oscillospiraceae bacterium | reverse complement strand
CGCGAAGCCGCAGACCGCTTCGGCGGCGAATCCCTTTGCGACAAATACGCAGCCCACGCGCACTCCGCAGACCGCGCAGCGCCAAGCAGCGCCGACGCAAAGCGCGAAGCCCCAGAACGTAACGGCAAGAGACCCGTTTGCCGCGAACGCTCACGCCGCGCAGACGGCGCAGCGTCCGAACACGCGCAACACCGCGTTTTCCGACAGCGACGACGAGGTGTTTGACGACTTCACCACCACGATAAAGACCAGCCGCATAGTCTCCGGCGCCCGCTCGCGCAAGGAGCAAAACGAGGTTTCCGCCCGCGCATCAAAGCGCAAGGGCGGCGAAGCCGATTTTGAGGACGACGGAAACGCCGGCAAAAACGGCGGCAGCGGCGGACGCGGCGGCAAAGGCAACGGAAAAGGCAGCGGCGGAAACGGCGGCGGCAAAAAGGGCGGCTCCAAGAAAAAGGCAGGCGGCGGAAAACGCGCGCTTATAATCATAATCTGCGTGCTGCTGTTCCTCGTGCTCGCGGCGGGAACGGTCGGACTGCTTTATTACAAGGGCGTTATAGATTTGTTTCCGCAGGCGGACTACACCTATTCCGCGCCCGACTACGACACGTTTATGAAATACCTCAAGCACCCGTCGCTGAAATCCGGCGACACGCTGGAGGTGAGCGGACCTATAACCGTTGACCTTGAGACCGAGTACGACGGCTTTGCACAGCTGCCGCTGGTCAACTTCAAGGTTTCCGGCGGGCTGGAGTTCAAAAACGGCACGCTGCTGTTCCTGAGCTCCTCCGACACCGGCTCGCTGGACGGCATAACCTTCACCGACTGCGACGTGTATGTTGACGCCGAAAAGGCGGACGTCACGTGGAGCGGCGTTATCGACGACAGTAAAATCTCCTGCAAAACTCTCAACGGAACTCCGCATATACTCGATACCCAGTTCAACATAGTGGGCGCGAAGATGAGCATTCCCGTCACGCTGACGAACACGTCGTCTTCAGCGCTGCAAAACGCCGAGGTGACCTTCACCTCGCCGAGCTTCATATTCACCCAAGGCGAGACCTATACCGTCGATTCCATTCCCGCAAACGGCTCGGTGAGCGTCAACGTTCCCGTCATTGCCGTCGAGGGCGGGCGCACCCGCATACTCGCGTCCGGCAAGGACGCCGCGGGAAATATCGTCGTCAGCGGCGACAGCGGCTATGTGAGCATCGTCGGCGAGGGCTACTACGCGGGCGACCTTCACACCCACACGAGCGCGAGCGAGACGAGCAAGCGCTCCGCGACGCTTGAGGGCAACGTGAGCGCGGGCTACGACAACGGTCTTAGCTATATCGTAAGCGTCGAGAACTACGAGTCCGCCGACGAGGATTCCTATGCAGACGAGCAGGTCTGGCTCGCCGCGAAGCTGGAAGCGGATCGTATAGCCAAGGAAAACGCCGCCAAGGAAGAAGCTGCGCGCGAGGAGGCGGAGGCGAACGGTGAGACGACGACCGAGGGCGAGACCACGCCCGAGGCTACACCCGCCGAGGGCACGGGAACCAATGCGGTGACCTCCATTGTCCGACCGCTCGGCGAGTACGCCGACCCGCTGCTGAGCTTGCCGACAAAACTTGTCGAGGGCGAGGAGGACGAGGAATCGTCCGACGAGGTCGAGCTTGCCATACGCACCGAGGTAAAAGAGCCCAAGTACCCCGACAAGCTGACACAGGAGGCTGTGGACAAGATAACCGGCGCGCCCGGTGAATTCTTGCAGCTCGTCGGCAGTGAGACGGGACAAAACAGCAAGCATATGCTGATATACAATTCGGACGTTCTGCCGCGAAGCGACTACGGACGTACCTTTGAGGGCTACGGAATCTGGACCTATCAGAGCGCTATCGACGAGGTCGTCGCGGACGGCGGAATCGTCGTGCTGCCCCATTTCTTCAACTCCAATCTGGTCGAATCCATAAACACCGCGTTCAACGCCTACGACATAACGGGTCTTGAGATACTGTGCAACGGTCACGCCATCGAGCAGGAGACCGGCGCATACACCACCGAGACGCAGGTCGAGCTGAACGCTTGGAACAACATCAACTCCTACGGTATACAGCGCGTGTTCGGAATTATGGATTCCAACTGCGTCGCGTCCGAGGACGTCGGCACCCGTTTCATCAAGGGGAACATGGGACGTCTTACCGAGGAGAACGTATACGAAAACCTCAAAAACGGCAACTTCTTCGCGTCCAACGGACCGGAGGTGCGCTTCACACTCGGCGGCGCCGCCATGGGCTCCAACGTGCGTGTGCCCGAGGAGGGCGCGGACACAACGGCGTATGTATATGCGTCCGACACTTCTCCGCTGACCCGCGTGACGCTCTACTGCTATCCGATAACCGGCACCATGGAGGACCTCGCTCCCGAAAAACTGCTGGACGTCGATTTGACGGGACAGGGCGTTTACTCCTTCTCGCAGAATGTCGATGTGTCGATAAAGTCCAACACATTCCTTCGCTTCGAGGTTCGCAGCGAGAAGAACATCAAGGGCGACGAGCCTGGCTACGGCTTCTCCAACCCGATATGGGTGGACGACACGGGACTCGGACACAGCACGATTAAGGTCGGCGACATCTCCTACAAGTACGGCGGAGAGCTCAAGAAATCCTCAAGCGGCTACGACTACCTCGTGTGCGAGAACTATATACCGATGTTCTTCGGCTTTGAAAGCGACGCGGTCTACACCGAGATAGGTTACCACAAGTACGATTCCAACAACTTCGCGGACACGATAACCGTCCACATGATAGCGCCGGACGGTGTGACGCTGGTCAACAAGACAATTTATATCCTGGATAAATAGCGGAACGCCCTTGCCGCAAGGCAGGGGCTTTTCGGCTGCCGCAAACACGCATGACCCACGGAGGTCAAATGAAAACAGAAAAACGCAGAAACTTCATCATCAACCTGATGTACTGGGTGTTGATTCTCGCAATCGGCTTCGCCGCGTTTCGCTATGTGGTGCCGCTGCTCATGCCCTTCATCTTCGCGATGTTCGTTGCGTGGGTGCTCCAGCCGGTAGTGCGCTTTTTCAATACAAAGCTGCACATCCCCAAAAAGCTCGGCGCGATACTGACCGTTGTATTGTTCCTTTGCACCGCGGGCGCCCTTGTGTTTTTTGCGGGCGCGGAGATAGTCGGGCTGATTAAATCGTTGTTCGCGAGCCTGCCGAGCTTTTACAGCGAGAAGATCGAGCCGGCGCTGTACGCGCTTTACTACGCGCTGCGCGACGCGGTGGCGGCAATCAAGCCGGAGGCGGTCGAGCAGCTTGCCGACGCGGTCAACAGCGTGATTTCCTCGCTCGGCGACTCGGTCTCCTCACTTTCCATGCAAGCGCTAGGAGCGTTGTCCGGCGCTGCGGCGTCGCTGCCGCGGCTGGTGCTGTCGGTGCTCATGTCCATAATCAGCACCTTCTTCATCACGACCGACTATGACAACATCGCCGCGTTCATCGCCCGCCAGCTCAACGAAAAGACGCTGCGCGTGGTTATGGAGATAAAGACCTATACGACCCAAATCCTTTTCAAGTACATTCGCTCCTACCTGCTCATAATGCTCATCACCTTTTGCGAGCTGACGCTCGGCTACTGGGTAGTCGGCGTTGAAAACTTCCTGCTCGCGGCGGCGCTCACGGCGATTTTCGACATCCTTCCCGTCGCAGGCTCAGGCGGCATAATGATTCCGTGGGCGATAATCGCGCTCGCGTCGGGGCGCTTCCCGTTCGCGATAGGAATGATTATTCTGTACGTGATAATCACCGTCATACGCCAGATTATCGAGCCCAAGATAATCGGCAGACACGTCGGGCTGCACCCGGTCGTGACGCTCATGGCGATGTTCGTCGGCACGATGCTGTTCGGAGTGCTCGGACTGTTCGGGCTGCCCATAACCATAGCAATACTCAAAAGCCTGAACGACAGCGGAACTATAAAGATTTTCAAATGAGGTAGACATGGACATTTTCTCGTTATTCACGATTGCGGGCGGTCTGGCGTTCTTTCTGTACGGAATGCACGTTATGTCCTCCGGGCTCGAAAAGATGGCGGGCGGAAAGCTCGAACAGACGCTGCGCACCATGACCTCCAACGTGTTCAAGGCGCTTGCGCTCGGCGCGGGCATAACCATTGCGATACAGTCCTCCTCGGCGATGACGGTCATGCTCATCGGACTTGTCAACTCGGGCATCATGCAGCTGTCCCAGACGGTCGGCGTCATCATGGGCTCCAACATCGGCACGACGCTTACCGCGTGGATACTGTCCCTTGCGGGCATCCAAAGCGACAATGTGTTCATTCGTATGCTCAGCCCGACCTCCTTCTCACCTGTTGTTGCGCTCGTGGGCATCGCGCTGATGATGATGTCCAAGAACAAGCGCAAGAAGGACATCGGCGAGGTGCTCGTCGGCTTTGCGGTACTCATGTACGGCATGGAGCTGATGAAGACCGCTGTCAGCCCGCTTGCCGATATGCCGGAGTTCTACTCGATAATCACCATGTTCAACAACCCGATTCTCGGTGTTGCGACGGGCGCAATCGTCACCGCGATAATCCAAAGCTCGGCGGCGTCGGTCGGTATATTGCAAGCGCTCTCGCTCACGGGAGGCATTACCTACGGCATGGCGATACCCATAATCATGGGTCAAAATATCGGCACCTGCGCGACGGCGGTCATCTCGAGCGTCGGCGCGAACAAGAACGCGAAACGGGTCGCCGTCGTACATATCTACTTCAATATGATAGGCACGGTGGTCATGCTCGGGCTGCTGTATCTGATTGATGCTCTTTTCCCGCTCGAGCTGCTCAAGGAACATATCGACCCCGTCGGCATAGCGGCGGTGCACAGCATATTCAACATCGTCGCGACCGCAATGCTGCTGCCGTTCGGCAACAAGCTGGTGCGCATGGCAGAGATGACCGTCAAGGACCGCACCGCCGGAATCGAGCCGAACAAAATGCTCGACGAGCGTCTGCTCAAGACCCCGTCCATAGCGATTTCCGAGTGCGAAAGCGCGGCGGACGATATGTCGGCGATTGTGCTTGAGGCGGTCAGCCTTTCGATAAACTGCCTGTACAACTACACCGTCGCGACCAAGGAAAAGGTGGACCAGTACGAGGACGTAATCGACACCTACGAGGACAAGATAGGCACGTTTCTAATCAAGGTTCGTGGCGATTTGTCGGACAAGGACCGCAAAAAGCTCGCGCAGCTGCTGCGGGCAATCGGCGACCTTGAGCGTATAGGCGACCACGGCGAGAATATACTCGGCTGCGCGCAGGAGCTGCACGACAAGAAAATCAGCTTTTCTCCCTTTGCAAAGGACGAGCTTCGCGTCATAGAGACGGCGCTCATGGAGATAATCGACCTGACCTTCGACGCGTTTTGCACCAACGACACGCGCACAGCCTGCCGCGTCGAGCCGCTTGAGCAGGTCATCGACGGCATAAAGAACGCCATACTCTCGCGCCACGTCGATCGGCTGCAAAAGGGCGAATGCACCCTTGAGCTGGGCTTTATCCTCTCCAACCTGCTGACCGACTACGAGCGCATTTCCGACCACTGCTCGAACATCGCGGCGAGCGTGATACAGACCAACTCGGACGAGATGATAATCGACATCCACGAGTACCTACACGGCGTGAAAAGCGGCAGCGTGCCGCTGTTCAACGAGGAATACGAGCGCTTTCAGGAGAAGTACAAGCTGCCCGTCTGACGGGGAACACACAACGAATTGCGGGATTGTTCTGAAAATGCGGTGTATGGTGCTAAGACAGGTGACAGCTTTGCGGGAGCGCTTCGTGTTCGCGCCGCGTCTGATGAAAATGTCGCTGGAACCGTTGTAATACCCAAAGGAATTGAGTTTTGTAAGACGCTGTGATTTTACAGTGCATTTACACGACAGCATAAAAAAAGAGCCGTTTTTCCGCCCAAGGCGGGAAAACGGCTCTTAACTTTTGCCTTACGGTTCAAAGACGCAGTCTGCCGCGCAGCTCAGCCCTTGAGTCCGCGGGACTGACGGTCCATATCCTCGACGACGATGTCGAAAATCTCGCCGAGCGTCGCGCAGTAGGCGAGCACGTTCCACGGCTCGTTGGTGTGAAAATGTATCTTGATGAGCTCCTCGTCGCCGACGGCGAGCAGGCAGTCGCCCGGGAGATTCGCGCGGAAGTAGTCGTTGATTTTGTCCTCGTCGAGGTCGGTGCCCTCGATTAAAAGCTGTGTGTCGTATTTGAATTCAAGCATTTGTGTTCACCTTGCCCTTTCGCCGCTTGCGGCGCTTATTTTCCCGGCTTGAGATAGCCGTTGTAGACATACTTGGTCTCCTGAACCATGACGAACGCGTGCGGGTCGTATTTCTCGATTATCGCGCGCAGCGTTGAGAGATACCCCTTGCTTATCTCGCAGAGAATCATGTACTTTTCCTCGCCGAACTCCGAGCCGTTCACGTCCACGACCGCCGCGCCGAAGCCGGCGGAGCGTATCTCGCACACGAGCTTGTCGTCGCGCGAGCTGGTGATGACCTGAACGTTGACGTTGCCGCGAATGAAGCGCTTGGAGATAAGCCCGCCGATGAGCGTGCCCGTTGCAAAGCCGCCCGCGTAGGAGATGCAGATGAGGATGGTGTTGCCCTGAACGTTGAGCGCCTCTCGCACAATCAAAAACCAGATTGTGACCTCGACAAAGCCGATGAGCGCCGCGTAAAGCGGCTTTTCCTTGACGGTCAGCACGGTGCGTATCGTCGCGAGCGTCACGTCCGCGACGCGGCACAGAAAGATTTCAAGACAGATAATAAGCAGTGACATACATTCGCCGCCTTTCCTGTTTTTATGCTTTGGGTGTACTCGTTCAGTCGTCCACGTCGAACGCCTCGAGCTTGTCGCTCGGCGCGTCGGGGCGCGAGTCGCCGTGCTTAACGAACAGCATGGTGACAAAGGACAGCGCCGCGAACAGACAGCCGTAGGGGAACAGATACTCATACCCGAGGTACTCCATGACCGCGCCCGAGAGGATGGGGGTGATTATCTGGGCGGTCATTGAGAAGGTGTAGTAATAACCGGTGTATTTGCCGATGTCAGCACCGCGGCTCATCTCGACGACCATGGGGTAGGAGTTTACGTTGATGAACGCCCAGCCTATGCCCGCGAGCGCGAAGAAGAAGAATATAAGCCCCGAGAAGCTCTTGAAGAACACGGCGGAGCCGAAGGAAATCGACAGCATGATTATGCCGCCCAAAATCGTTTTCTTGCGTCCTATCTTGCTCGCAATAGCTCCGACGGGTATGTAGGAGATGATTGCCGCCACCTGCGCTATCATGAGCACCAGCGCGTAGTCTCCGCCCTGCATGCCCCATGTCGCGGCGGCGTACTTGGAAAAGGCGGTCGTCACGGCGTTATAGCCCATGAACCACAGGAAAACGCTTGCAAGGATAAAGCACAGCGAGCGGAACACGTCCTTGGGCAGCTTTGCCGCGCCGGAAGCGGTCGGCTCGGTCGCCTCATATTCCTCGATGCCCGCTTGCGAGCTCTCGCGCTTCATCTCCTCGACGCACTTGGGCTCCTTGATTTTCGCATAAAGCACCGCGACGCATACCGCCATTACCAGCGCGGTGAGCAGGAACAGCGGAACATAATCGGGGTGCTCGCCCTTGGGCACGATGAACTTTATCGCTGCGAGCATGAGTATGCCGCCGACGGCGCCCATGAGGTTGATTATCGCGTTCGCCTTGGAGCGAAGCGGCTTGGGCGTCACGTCCGGCATGAGCGCGACGGTGGGCGAGCGGTAGGTCGCCATGGCGATGAGCACTATGCCCAGAGCCACCAGAAACAGCGGCAGCGAATAGATGCGGTCGGCTATCGGGATAACGACAAGGCAGATAGCCGCGACCGCAGTGCCGCAGACGATGTAAGGCATACGGCGGCCTATCTTGGTGTGCGTCTTGTCGGACAGCGTCCCGAACAGCGGCAGCATGAACAGCGCGAGGATGTTGTCGAGCGCCATTACAACGCCGGAGGCGGTGTCGCCGATGTGAAAGGTGTTTTTTAGTATGAGCGGGACTATGCCGTCATATACCTGCCAGAAGGCGCAGATAGACATAAAGCCCAGTCCCACGAGAACGGTGCGCTTGTTGTTGAGTTTCATATATTCCTCCGCATAATCGGACTGATGACTTAATATAACATATTTTTTCGCACAGCGCTATTCCAATGCGCGGAAATACAGCCCGTTTGTGTGTTTTTCGGGCGGCGCGCCGCATTTTCGGAAGTTTTCCGCGATTTGCGCGCATTCCTCCGCGCGTTCGAACGTAAAATACAACAGCTTAAAGTCGAGGTTGCTCATCGGTTTGTCGGACACATACAGCGGCACGGGGTTGAGCAGCGACGAATACCGTTTTTGAGAGCACAGCACCGTGAAGTCCTCTCCTGTGCGGTCGCGAAGTACGCTCGTTCCGCCGCAGTCCCCGCAGCCCTTTTCGCCCTTTGCGGGGCAGCAGCGAAAGCGCATGAGCGGCAGATGACCGTAGACGACCGCGCCGAGCGGGACACAGCTGCGCATGGCGGCTATCGTCTTTGCACTCGCTTCAAAGGACGCGCACAGAGATTTCAGTCCGAGCGCCGCGTACTGTGCCGCCGCGATGCTGTTTGCGACGTTCAGCCCGAAGCCACCGAGCGGGACAAGCCCCGCGTCCGCCGCGAGCTTTATCGCGCCGAGGTTGTCGCACCACGCAAAGCGCACGCCGCGCTCGCGGGCCTTTTTCAGCTCGCTCAGCACGCTCTCGTCGTCCGGCGTGAACACGAGCGCGGGTATTTCGCACGCGAGCTTGTCCGGCGCGATGTCCGCCGCCGACGCTTCGTGCGCGGGGAGAATATACAAGTCGGCGCTCACGTTTGTGAGCTGTTCAGCTTTTTCCGCGCGGGCGTACACCGCGCACTTTTGCACAGTTCGCTCGGGCAGCGAAACGGGAGCGGGGGAGAGAAAGCGCTTCGGCGCGGTCTTTGAGCGCGCGGCAAGCAGCTTTTCAAGCGCCTCGCGCCGCATGGCGTTGAGCGCCGAGGGCGGCAGCGCGAGCGAATCGGGGTTATTAAGCGACAGCGAACGCAGGAAAAAGGGCGTTCCTCCCGTCTTTTCGAGCGATTTGCGCGCAGCAGCGTCGTCGGTCGGGGCGGTTCGCGGCGCTTCGGCAGGCATTCCCTCGACCTCGACGGTGTTTGTGCCGTCGCTCACCGCAAGCCGCGAGCTTATGCCCGAAGCGAGCGAAAGCGACATATCCGCGCCGAGAGCGGGGTACTCGTTTCGCGTCAGTTCGGCAAGCCTGCCGAGCACCTTGCGGGATTCGTCGGCGTCCTCGCGCGTTCGATAGCCGAACATGGAGACATTGCGTTTGTTCTGTAAATAACCGTCGGTAAATCCGCTTCTGGAAAATACCGAACGTAATATGTCGAGATCGTACGGCATACCGTCCCTCGCGCATCGCGCGGCGGTAACGGCGGCGGCGACGTACTCGGGGCGCTTCATGCGGCCTTCGATTTTCAGCGAGCAGACCCCCGCGGCGGCGAGCGAATGGATGTGGGGAATATGGCACATATCCTTGAGCGACAGCGCATACTCCCGACCGTGGGCGTTGACGAAGTTTAAGCGGCAGGGCTGGGCGCAGCGCCCGCGGTTGCCGCTTCTCGCGCCGAGCGCGGCGGAAAGGTAGCACGCGCCGGAGGCGCTCATGCAAAGCGCGCCGTGCACGAACGTCTCGATTTCAAGAGACGTTTGCGCGCAAATCGTTTCGATTTGCGCAAGCGAGAGTTCTCTCGCGAGCACGGCGCGCGAAAAGCCGAGTTGTTCGAGCAGCGCGACGCCCTGCGGGTTGTGAACCGTCATCTGGGTGGAGGCGTGCATGGCGAGCTCGGGGCAGCATTCGCGCACCCGCTTTGCGACCGCCAGATCCTGCACTATGACCGCGTCCGCTCCCGCGAGCGCAATCGACTCGATTTCTTTCGTCAGCGCGGCAAGCTCGGAGTCAAAGACAATCGTGTTGAGCGTGACGTGTACGGCGACGCCGCGCGCGTGACAGTAGTTCACCGCCTCGATGAGCGCCTCTCGCTCAAAATTGTGCGCCGAGCGCCGGGCGTTGAAGGCGGCGGTGCCGAGATAGACGGCGTTCGCGCCGCAGCGCACAGCGGCTTCGAGCTGTTCGGGACCGCCTGCGGGCGCGAGTATTTCGAGTTTGCCGCTCATTTCTCCTCCTTGCTTGCGCGCGTGCGCAGCATATCTCCCGCTTGCAGCGGCAGCGGGCAGTTTATGTACAAAACCTCTTTGGGGTGATTGGCGGCGTTTCGCGGCAGACCGTTTTCGTCGCGAAGCTCGGTGAGCGTAAAGCTCTCGCCTATATGAGAGGGACGCACGACCTCGAGCGTGTCGCCGAGTTTGAAGTAATCGCGCTGCTCGACCTTTACGCTTCCGTCTGCCGCGTCTTCGAGCGCAGCGGCGGCAAAGGTGCATTCGTGAATGTATGCCGAGCTTTCAAGCGGATAATCCTCAATCGGACCGAAGTAGAAGCCCGAGCAGTAGGGTCGGTGGCTGACCGCCGCAAGCTCGCGCTCAAGCGCGTCGAGCGGCGCTGTGCCGTCTATCGCGTGACGATAGGCGTTCGCGACGCTCGCGACATAGTATTCGGACTTCATGCGACCTTCGATTTTATACGAGCTTATTCCCGCGCTTGCGAGCTTGTCGAGGAAACCGACGCAGCAAAGGTCGCGCGAGCTGAGTATCGCAAGCCCGTTTTCGCTTTGTTCGAGCGGGAAGAATTCGTTCGGGCGCTTCATCTCAAGCAGGTGGTACTGCCAGCGGCAGGGCTGCGCGCACTCGCCGCGGTTGCCTGAGCGGGAAGCGAGAAAGCTTGAGAGAATGCAGCGACCCGAGTATGCCATGCACATCGCGCCGTGCACGAACGCCTCCAGCTCAAGCTGCTGCGGCGTTTTGGCGCGAAGCTCGGCTATGGCGTCGAGCGACAGCTCTCTTGCGAGCACGATGCGGGACGCGCCCATTTCATAATATGCTCTTGCGCTCTCGTAGTTCTGGCAGTTCGCCTGTGTGCTGACGTGAACCTCCAGTTTGGGCGCGGCGCGCTTTATCGCGCGAATCGCCCCGAGGTCGGAGACAATCGCGGCGTCCACGCCCGCGCAAAGCAGAAACTCTGCGTAGTGAGCGAGCATTTCGATCTCGCCGTTGGTGGCAAAGCAGTTTACCGTGACGTACAGCTTTTTTCCGAGCGCGTGCAGATAATTTGCCGCCGATGTCAGCTCGTCCCGATTGAAGCCCGCGCTTTTCGCGCGAAGCTGCATGAGCGGACCGCCGACATATACCGCGTCCGCTCCGAAGCGTGCGGCGGCGCGAAGCGCCTCGGGACTGCCCGCAGGGGCGAGAAGCTCGGGTCGTTGCATGAAGTGTACCTCCGGAAAACAGTTGATTTTATAATTATAGCATAACGCGTGCCGTACGAAACAAAAAAGCGCTCCGGACTTGCGTCCGGAGCGTCCTTTTAGTTGAATTAGAGGGGCTTTACGTCTACTGCGCGAAGCTTGCTGGTGTTCTTGGGGTCAGGCTCGACCTCGAAGGTGACCTTCTGGCCTTCGGACAGAGTCTTGAAGCCGTCAGTCTGGATAGCGGAGAAATGCACGAAGACATCGTCGCCGCCGTCGTCGTTGGAGATGAAACCGAAGCCCTTATCGGGGTTGAACCATTTTACTGTGCCGTTGCTCATTCTGAATAGATCCTCTTTCATAATAGAAATATGTTATCCGTTTCGCCCCTAAACAAAAAAGACGCGTGCGTAAATCATAAAGACTCAATGACTTACACAAGCGTGCCGGTCCATTTGGTGCTTTCGAATACAACTGCAGTATAACACACAAAATACCAATAGTCAAAGGATATTTTAAATAAATGTAAAACCGGGCTATTTTAAAATGGGGGGTTGCTATAAGACACCTATATGGGGTAGAATTAAATGTCGATGAATATCACATATTGAGGATAGGCATGAGTAAATACGTTGTAAGCTATGAATTGTGCGCGCTGTGTTTCATAATTGTAGCGGCGTTCCATTACTTCCCGAAAAAACGTTTTCCCAGTCGGGCGAACGATATTTTCTCGGCGTTTTTCGTCATCGGCATAGCGGATATCGTTTTTGATGTTGTAAGCGCCCACCTCATAGAGAATCCCGGCTTGCTGCCCATCTGGGTCGCGACGACGGTAACTGCGATTTACTATATACTGCAAGTCACCATAGCCTGTATGCTGCCGGTGTATGTGGACAGCCTTTGCGGGGGACAGACGCGAAATCGGCGCTTAAAGATCGTGCTGCTGTGCATACCGTGCGCGGTGACGGTCGTGCTGTCGATACTTTCCTGCTTTATCGGCGTGATGTTCCACTTTGACGCAGGCGGCGGTTCCACCGCGGCGCATGGTACATGGCGCTGTACTACTCCACGGGGCTTTACATATTCCTGACCCTCGCGTTGGCGATTCGGCGCCGCGAGCGGCTGAGCAAGCCGCAGCTGGACACGATATTGGTGTTCTGCCTGCTCGTGTGCCTCGCCGCTGCGATTCAGTACCTTGTGCCCACCTACCTTGTGACGGGAATGGCGCTGGCGCTCGGCATACTGATGATGTATCTTACGCTGCAAAATCCCGACGATATGCTGGACACGCTCACGGGCGTATATACGCGCGGCAGCTTCGTGATTTACACGACCGAGCTTTTCCGCACCCGCAAAAAGTTCGGCGCGGTCGCCGCGGACATCTGTGACACGTCGGTCATCAACAGCGCTGTGGGCGTGAATGTCGGCGACGCGCTTATTGCCGCCGTTGCCTCCGAGATTGCGAAATGTGCCGTTGGCGCAAAGGTGTTCCGCACAAGCGCGGACAACTTCATAATAATCAGCGACCACCACCGCCCCGCAAGCGAGATTGTATCCTCCATGCGCACCCGCTTCATGAGCCCGGTCACGGTGCTCAGCTACAAGCTGTCCGTCGCGCTGACAATAAGCTATATTGATTCGAGCGACGGCGTTGTGAATACCGACGAGCTGCTCGGACTGCTTGAGTACTCGCTCGAACGTGCGAAGTCGTGGGGCAAGGGCACGGCGCTGCTCGCGCGCGACAGCGACGTTCTCGCCATGCGCCGCAAATCCCGTATCGCAAGCGCGCTGAGCGAGGCTATGGAGAACGGAACGCTGAAGGTCTGGCTTCAGCCTATTTATAATGTCAGCAGCTCCCGCTTTACCATGGCGGAGGCGCTCTCACGTTTGGACGACCCCGAGCTCGGGCGCGTCTCACCCGATGAGTTCATCCCCATAGCCGAGAAGGGCGGGCTTATAAAGCAGCTTGGGGCGTATGTGCTCGAGCGGGTATGCATTTACATACGCGAAAACGACCTGTGCGCGAAGAACGGCTTTGAGCGGGTGACGATAAACCTGTCGGTCGCAGAGTGCATAGACGAGGACCTGCCGGACACCGTCATGCGGACGATAAACCGCTACGCTCTCGACCCGCATCTGTTTGAGTTTGAGATAACCGAGACCATTGCGACCATTTCGGACAAGCTGCCCAAGAGCATGGAGCGGCTGCGCGAGAACGGCGTGCGGTTCTCGATAGACGATTTCGGCACCGGCTTTGCAAACCTTGACAGCGTCATACGGCTGCCGTTCACAACGGTCAAGATAGACCGCAGTGTGCTCGCGGGCTGCGACGCCGAGCGAGGCGAGATGATGTTCAGCCATATCGCGTCGCTCACCCGCTCGTTCGGGATGGAGATTGTCGTCGAGGGCGTCGAGACGCAGCAGCAGGCGGATATGCTTAAACGTCTGGGAATAGATTATTTCCAAGGTTATTATTTCGCAAAGCCCATGTCCATGAACGATTGCAGCAAGCTGCTCTCCGAGCAGGATAAGCCGCCCCAAGTTCTGTTTCACAACTGACAACTGACGCCCCTTCCCGAAACGGGAAGGGGCGCTGTTTTATGTATAAAAACAAGGGAGCCGAGTCGTGTTATTCTGCCGTGAAGGTGTAGACTGTCGTCTGCTCGTAGGTCTCGCCGGGGCGCAGCACCGTGGTGGGGAAGAAGGGGATGCACGGCGAGTTGGGGAAGTGCTGGGTCTCCAAGCACAGCCCGTAGTTTTGGAAGTAATGAACGCCGCCCTTGCCGACCATCGTGTCGTTGAGCCAGTTGCCGGAATAGAACTGTACGCCGGGCTGGGTCGTCTCGCAAAGCAGCGTGATGCCGGTGTCGGGGGAATGGACTTCGGCAGCCTTTACGAGCTGCGAGTCTGCCTCGTGCTTGAGTACGAAGTTCTGGTCGAAGCCGTTTGCCCGCACAAGGTCGGGATAGCCCGAATCGAGCCGCTCGCCGACGTTTGCCCATTCGCGCAAGTCGAGCGGGGTGCCCTCGACGGGCAGGAAGTTTCCGTTAACAAGGGTGTTGTCGTCCGCCTCGCAGTATTCGTTGGCGAAAATGCGTATGCTGTGGTTGCGCGTGCTCTTTTTGGACAGCGCGCCGTTGAGGTTGAAGTAGCTGTGGTTGGTCGGGTTGAGTACGGTGGGCTTGTCGGTCGTCGCGGTGTATTCGACGCAAAGCCGCCCCGCGTCCGAGAGCGTAATCGCGACGCTCAGCGACAGCGTTCCGGGGTAGCCCTCCTCGCCGTCGGCGCTCACATATTCCATGATGAGTGTCTCGCCGTTCACGGTGGAATCCCACAGTCTGTTGCCGAAGCCGACGATGCCGCCGTGCAGGTGGTTGGGTCCGGAATTGACGGCAAGGTGATAATCGACGCCGTCGAGGGTGAACTCGCCCTTCGCTATGCGGTTGCCGTATCTGCCGACGGTCTTTCCGACGCTGCCGTCGGTCGCAAAGCAGGTCGAAAGGTCGTCAAAGCCCAGCAGTATGTCGGTGGGCTTGCCGTTGCGGTCGGGTCCGACGAAGGACTGCCAGGTGCAGCCCAGTTCGCTGACCTCCAGCGCGTAATCGCCCGAAACGAGAGTGTAGATAAACGCCTCGCGCGGAAGTTCGGGTATGGTGCCGAAGGAACGCTTGGTAATCATATTTTCACCCCTGTGCGCCGCGAAAGGGCGGCGGATTTTTGAATATTATAACATATCCTCATGCACTTCGGAACAATATATTGTGTTTGTGCGTAATATGTGTCGAAAAAAGTTGCCGCAATCGGGTTGCGCATGATAAAATAAACAAAATACACATTTTTGGGGGAAGGCATGGGCTCAAGCGCTGAATTTGCACAAAATATAGTTCTGCGGCTTTCGGGCGCAGGCGACATCAAGCTGCGCAAAATGTTCGGAGAATACGGGATATACTGCGATGGCAAGTTCTGTGCCATGGTGTGCGACGACGTGCTGTACATAAAGCGCACCGAAGCGGGGCGCGCGCTGCTGCGCGAGGTAATCGAAGCGCCGCCCTACGAGGGCGCAAGCCTTTGCTTCGCCATAAGCGAGCCGGACGACGGCGAGTATCTCTCGCAGCTCATCAAGGCGACCTGTGCCGAACTGCCGGACAAAAAACCGAAAAAGGGCAAGAAGAATGAAGTATAAAGCGCACGCCGACGACGCCTCGTCCGTGCGCAGCGAGGCTGTGAGCGCCGCAGCTCAAAGCACCCTGACGCTTGACGAGGAGGTGCGCGCGGAGAACGAGCGAAGAAAACGCGCGGCGGCACTCAAGGCAAAAAAGGCGAGAAAGCGCACGATTCAGGCGGTGTTTACCGTCGCGGCCTGCGCGGCGCTGCTGACGATCGTGATTCTCGTGGGCGTGTCGCTGCTTGCGGGAAAGAACATCGAGCAGCTCGAGCCGCTGCCCGCAACGGGTGAACAATCGCCGCAGGACGCACCGCAGGGTCCGCCGGTCATAACCGACGTTCCGTTTTTCGGCTACGACCGCTCCAAGTTCGTCTTTGAAGCCCGCCGCATGAGGTACGACGACGCGGCGGTAAAGACCTATGCGGGAATCGACATTTCCGAGCATCAGGAGAACATCGACTGGCAGGCGGTCAAGGCGGACGGCATAGACTTTGTCATGCTGCGCGTCGGCTATCGCGGTCATACCGAGGGCAAGGTGCATCTCGACGACTCGTTCTATGTCAACGCGGACGCCGCCTTTGCGGCGGGGCTGCACGTCGGAGCGTATTTCTACTCGCAGGCGCTGACGCGCGAGGAGGCGCTTGAGGAGGCTCGCTCGGTCATACAGTGGATAAGCGAGCATCCGGTGGACTACCCCGTCGTGTTTGACTGGGAGCCGTGCTACGGCGAGGAATACCGCACCAACGACGTTTCGGGCGAGGTCGTCACCGAGTGCGCCGTTGCGTTTTGCGACGCGGTAGCCGCGGCGGGCTATACGCCGATGGTCTACTTCAATCTCGACTTGGCGCACAACCGCTACGACCTTTCCAGAATCGGACACTACGAATTTTGGCTTGCGGAGTACGACGGTTCGCCGACCTTTGAGTATGATGTCGATATGCTCCAGTACACCTGCTACGGCGAGGTCAACGGGATAGACGACGAGGTGGACCTCAACATTTCCTTTAAGGACTATGCCGCAACGCAAAAGCAAGGAAATATCTAACAATGCGCCCGAAATAGGGCGATATACATTGAATTATATATCAAAACAGGGTATTATGGGACAGTGTTCGATGCAAAAAGACTTTGGGAAACGGAGGCGCCGCGAGTGTTTGTAAAACCGAAAAGCGAAGCGACGCCGGATACCCAGCACCTGCCCGAGAGCGTGGGAGAATATATAATCGGCACCGGTATCGTAGACGGCGTTGTTGTAAAGCCCGAGGAAACGCTTGCGCCCGCTGTGAGCGTGCCGACGGGCGAGCAGATAAGCGAGGAACTGGAAAAGACCCGCGAATTCGAGGCGCTCAAGGAGCAAAAGAAGGCACGCGAGAAAAAGCGCAGCGTCGGGCGGCGCATAATGACGGGAGCGCTCGTTTTTGTAGCGCTGCTGCTTGTCGCAGCGGCGGCAGGCTCGGTGATGATAATGGAGCCGTGGGTTGAGCCGGAGCCGCAGGAGGTCTATACGGGTCCCGAGCAGCACACGCTTGAGCCGATGACGCTGAGCGTCGGAGAAATCTACCCGCTCAAAATATCGCTGCTGCCCAATGAGAAGATAGCTTCGGTGGATATTGAGGACGGCGACGTGCTTGCGTACGGCGACGATATGTCGGTCAGCGCGCTCGGCGAATACTTCAAGACCACCGTGACGGTGGTTACGCGCGAAATTTCCGTTCCTGTCGCGGGCTACGAAAAGGATATAGTGGTTTTCGGAAAGGACGTTACCGAGGAGTACTATGCCTATCGCTCATGGCTGCGCGACCGCTTTGATGTGGAGCCGATAAGCGCGCCCCGCACCGAGCTTCACGACCTGTGCGTGTACACGCAGGAGTTTTCGATTGCGGGGATACCGCACGCGAATATGCGGATTCCCGGACAGATAGAGGCGACCAAGTTCTTTGACGTCGCCGTTGATATGGACCACGACATCGGGCTTTCCGTGAAGGCGGTCTCGGCGGACAGCTCAATCGCCATCGTTACGCCGTGGAGCTTTGAGCAAAAGCAGTGCGACTTTACGATAACGGGCGTGCGCAAGGGCGACACGACCGTCACGGCGACGATCGGCTTTTGGAAGCAGGTCACGCCGGAGGTCTATGCCGAGTATCTCGCGACGCTTGAGGACCCGGGCGACCCGTCGCTTCGCGAAAATGAGATTTTCGTCGCGCAGCGGGATATAACCTATTCGGTCAGCATCAAGGATAAGGCGCTTCGCTATTACTGGTACCGCGGACGGAAAATATATTTCTGAGAATTAACGCATAAATATTAAGAAAGCCGCCGAAGGGCGGCTTTCGGCGTAATTTGCGCACAAATTGCCTTATATTTCCTTAGGGTGTTCGATTGCAGCAGCGCGGCTGCCGGGCACGATAACGTTTACGCTTGAAATCTTGTTATAATTATGTTACTATTAATGCAATTCGACACTTATTTGTTGCGAAGGATGAGAGACAATTTATGAAGAAAAAAGCGATAGCTGCAATAATTCTTATAATTGTTATCTGTCTGTCCAATGTTTCGGTGCTTGCCGAGACGGGGGACGGAGTTCTTGCGCGTCTCGAGGCACTGCGCGAGGAGCCGGGCTATACGCTCGGCACCTTTGAGGGCAACTGTTACATTTTCGCGGGCAACGTTTTCCGCAATATATTCGACCAACCGTCCTCGCCGAACATCAACTACCACGGAGATTACAATTCGTCCACTTACAGCACTTTGCTCGTGGGCAGACTGTACACGCCCATGAACTGCTCGATTGTCTCCTGCGGCGGCACCGACCCGACGAGCGAGGAAGCAAAAGCCCTTACGATAGGACGCGTAACTCCGGATAACATCAAAACGCTGCTCAAAAGCGCGCTGCCCGGAGACGTGCTTCAGGGACACCGCGGCAACGGCGTTCACACGATGATACTGCTTGAGGTGCTCTACGAAAACGGCGAGCCGTCCGGCATACAGGTATATCACGGCAACTGGGGCGGAATCGTCACGATAACCAATTTCACCGTTGACCAACTCGTGGACATTTACAAACACGCCTTTTCCGTCTACCGCGCAAAGAACTACACGCTGGTGGATTTCTATACCGCAGTTTACTTTGAACCGCAAGGCGGCACCGAGAGCTTCAAGAGCAGCTTTGTAAACGGCGGCTCCGCGCTGGGCGAGCTGCCTGTCATAACCCGCAAGGGCTATGTGTTTAACGGCTGGTTCACCGAGCCGGACGGCGCGGGAATACAGTACACCGAAAGCTCGGTTCCGAGCACAAGCGAACTAACGCTTTACGCCGACTGGAGCGCGGGCGACTACACGGTCACCTTTGATGCGTGCGGCGGCGTCTGCGAGCAGACCGAGATGGGCGTGCGCTTTGACGACAGCTACGGCTCGCTGCCGATGCCCGAGGAGCGGGTCGGCTACACCTTCAACGGCTGGTTCCTCAACAAGGAATGCACCGTGAACGTGACCGAGAACACCAAGATAACGACGGACGGCGACCACACGCTTTACGCAGGCTGGACGCCCAATACATACACAGTGACCTTTGACCCCAACGGCGGCGTAATAACCGAGGGCGAAACGAGCAAGACCGTCGCGTTCGGTATGCCCTACGAGACGCTCGCGCAGCCTACGCGCGAGGGCTACCTGTTCGCAGGCTGGCAGACCGCCGAGGAGACGGACGACGACGGCAACGTGATTGTACCTTCTGCCACGATACATTCCGACACGGCGCTTTCCATAGCGTCCGACCATACGCTCACCGCAAAGTGGGTGCTTCAGTTTGCGAGTGTACCGGGCGACGTGAGCGCAATGCATTCGAGCACAAACGGCAACCTTATCACATGGAGCACGGTTTCCGCCGCCACCGGCTATGAGGTCTACCGCACCACGGTGTCCAACGGCGCGAGCAAGCGCATAGCGCTCATCACCGACCCGACGCTGTATTCCTGCACGGACGAGGAGTGCGAGGAGGGCGTGGCGTACGACTACAAGGTGCGCGCGGTGCAGACGATTGCCGACCTTACCCAGTACAGCGAGTTTTCCGCCGACAGCCGCGTGACCACCCTTGTTGCACCTGCGGCGATTCCGAGCGGGCTTCGCGTCGTAACGGCGGAGTCCACCTATGTCACCCTTTCGTGGGACGCGGTCGAGGGAGCGACAGGCTATGAGATAAGCCGCTGCACGACGCCGGACGGCGTTTACTCGCGGCTGTATGTCACAAGCTCGACGACCAGCGTCAACACCGGCTGTGAGCCGAACACCACCTATTACTACAAAATCAGCTCGATACGCACCGTCGCGGACGGCAGCGGACGCAGCGAGGCGTCCGAGTACGTCACCGCCCAGACGCTCGGCTGATACAAACCGAATACACAGCAATGCCCTTTCCCGTTGTGCGGGAAAGGGCATTGTTTATGCTTGGCGAGCGATTGCAGTAAAACCGCGGCGTTTACTTAAAGCGCAGAGCGGAATGACATCGTCCTGCTCCGAGCGCGGGTCATGTTTTTGGCTCACAAAAAAGCCGTCCGCTTATGCGGACGGCTTTTTAACGGGTTTGGTTATTTGTCCTCTCCGGCGACGAATCCGCCCTCGGGGGGCGCGTCGGGGTCGGTCGGGTCGATGGCGTTCTTTATCTCGTCCTTGACCTTCTCCACAAATTCGGGGGTCTGCTCGGCGAGGTCGCCCGCCTTCTTCTTCATTTCCTCGGCGAAGTCCTTGACCTTTACGCTGGTCTCGTTGTAAACCTCGGTCGCCGCCTTGGTGATGTCGGACACGACGTCTCCGTCCTGCGACGCTTCACCGTTCGCTTTGTTCTCGTTGTATTTGTCGGCGACGCGTACGGCGGCAACGGTCGCCGCGGCGGTCACGCCTATGCCGAACAATCTGCCCAGGAATCCCATAGTATATCTCCTTTTGATTTATTTGGTAATGATTTGATTTAATTATATTTCATTTCGGCGCAAATGCAAAGCATATTTATTAAAGAATTATACTATTTCTCTTAATATCTTTTGCAACGGTATTATTGCCACAAAGAAAGCGGGTTAATCCTCAAGCAAAGGAAAAGCGGCGGAAAACGCATATCGCGCGCAGCACCGTAAAATTCGTCCACACGCCTACGCGTCGAAAAAGCCGAGTATCGCGATTCCGACGAGCACCAGCGCGACGGCGGCGTAGTATATCGGCTTGAGCTTTTCTTTGAGGAAAAGCCGCGACCAGAGCACTGACACGGCGCAATAGGAGGCGATTGCCGGCGCGGCGACTATCGCGTTGCCGGACAGCGCGTAGACATAGCAAAACTGTCCTGCCGTCTCAAACAGCGCGGCGCACAGCTTGAACTTGTCGCGCGAAACGGTGAGCTTCTCTTTTTTTACGAACACGACATAGATGAAAGCAAAAATCCCGACGAGCAGGAAGGTCAGCTCATAGGAGATGTTCGCGCTTGTCTCGTCGAGCAGGTGCTCGAGGTAGTACGCGTCCGCAAAGGTGCCCAGTGCGTCGAGAATGCAGTAGAGCACGGGAAAGAGGATTGCGAGAAAGCTGCGGGTGTATTTCGCGCCCGAGCGGCGTTCCTCAATGATGCGCACGCCGCGGCTCTCGCGGCTTTCGAGTATGCCAAGCGACAGCACTCCCAGACAAATCAGCGCGACGGCGGCAAACTGTATGCCGCTCATCGTCTCGCCGAGGAACAAAAAGCACATCAGTGAAACGAGCGCGCCGGAGGAATTGCACACGGGCGAGGAAATGGACAGCTCGATGTAGCGAAGTCCGGCGTATCCGAACGCCATGGACAGTATGTAAAGCAGCGAGACGGGCAGGTAGACGAGCAGAGAGTGCAGGTCATAGCTTGTGCCGCCGAGAATCTGTACGAGCGCGTGAACGCCCATGACGAGCCCTACGGCGACGAGCATTTTCCAGTGGGAATACTTGTCCTCATGCTCGGAGCCGAGCTTGGAAAACAAATCCGAGCCGCTCCAGGCGAGAATGGTCAGTACGGTGAATAGGAACCACATTTGCGGGGTATCTCCTGATAATTATTTGATTGCAAGCAGTTTTTCACGAAGCAGCTTCTTGAATTTCTCCGGCTCCTCGGCGATAGGACCGTGTGCGGAGTTCTCGAACCAGACCAGCGCCTTGTCCGGCGCGGTTATCGAATTGAAATAGTCCTCGACCAGCTCGGAAGGGGTGTTTTTGTCCAAACGTCCTTGGAATATGTAGTAGGGCATTCGGAAGGTGTTGCAGTCGGTCTTGAAGTCGTACATCGTAAGGGTCGGCCACATATGCGAGAGCACCATCGAGTAGCCCTTTATCATGCCGATTTTGTCCTCAAGGGTGTATTCGCCCGAGCAGAGTATCGGCAGCACGGCGGTTTTAAAATAACCGCCTTTTTTTGTGGAGTGCCCGCCGTATTTCTTCATGATTTTGCGCTGTGCCATAAGTCCCTCAAAGCAGGGGGTGTACTGTCCGTTCACGGGCGGTCCGACGCGGCGCAGTATTTCAAGCGATTTTTCGTCCTTGGCTTCAAGCGCCTTGTCGTAGCTGAACTTGTAGCATATCTCCTCGTTCTTGCACCCGTCCACGACCTGCCCGTAGCCGACGTAGCCGCCGACGTGCTCGGGATAGCGGTAGGCGAGGAAGGTGCCGAGCTCGGTACCCCAGCTGCCGCCGAGCAGGAACACTTTCTCCTTGCCGAGCTTTTTGCAAAGGTATTCGCACAGCTCGCGCGCGTCCTCGACGAGACGCTCGACGGTGAGCGTCGCGGGGTCGCAGCCCTTGTAGGAGCCGCCGGTGCCGCGCTGGTCCCACGCGACAATGGTGAAATCATCGCACAGGTCGCTGCAATCGCTCATGACCGAGTGACGGTTGGAGATTCCGGGACCTCCGTGTAAAAACAGCAGTATCGGGTTGTCTGCGCACGTGGAGCGGATGTGGATTTTCTGCAAAAGTCCGCCGAGCTCGACTTTTTCGATTGCGTCAATCGCGTACATAATGAACGTCCTTTCTAAGACAAGTGAAAAGTGATATACTCATATTACTACATGAGTCTGCGGAGGTCAAAATGAAAAAGCAGATTAGCACAGGAAAGATTTTCGCCTGCTGTCTCGGGGAATTTGCCCGCGCGGTAATCGGCGGGCTGGTCGTCACCTATTCGCTCAAATTCTTCAACGTGACCGAGGCGTCGGGGCTGCCGCTGCTGCTGCCCATGGGGCTCATCGGGCTGCTGCGCGGCGTCGGCGTTGTCTTTGACGCGCTCACCGACCCGTGGGTCGCCTCGCTTTCGGATAAATGCAAAAGCAAGCACGGGCGGCGCATACCCTTCATGCGCGCGGCGGCGATTCCCTATGCGCTGACCTGCCTGCTCATCTTCTTCCCGCCCAACGCGGGCGTTTCGGTGCTCAACGTTGTGTGGGTGGCGGCAATGCTGCTGTGCTACTACATGGCGTCCACCCTCTACTGCGTGCCCTACATGGCGCTGCAGCAGGAGCTGGTCGGCGACCCCAAGCGTCGAGTGTTCTTCTACACGATTAACTCGCTGATGTTCGTGCTCGGTTCGGCGGTGATTTACGTGCTGCCAGTGATGGTAAGCTCGCTTCGCGCGTCCGGAATCGAGGCGGTCGGCGCGTGGCGTATAGCGCTCGGTGTGTTTGCCGCAATCGGCGCGATTTGCGCGCTGATTCCCGCGCTCATTCTGCGCGAGAAGGACTACTTTGAATCCAAGACCTATTACAAGCCGCTGCTTGAGAGCCTCAAAACGACATTTATGTACAAGAACTTCCGCATAATGACCATTGGCTATCTTGTTATGCAGACAGGCTTTGCGTTTTTTAATTCGGCGCTGCTTTATTACATCGACACGCTTCTCGGGCTCAAGGAATCCTTTGCGACGATAGTGCTTGCGATAAGTATCGTCGTGGGAATATGCACCTATCCGCTAGTGAACGCAATAGTCAAAAAAATCGGCAAGAAGCCGCTACTCATCGCGGCGTGCGTCTCCTATGCGGTCATCTACACGGGCATTTTCTTCGGCACGGCGATAGGAAAAGCTATCGGCACGCAGCCGATTACCTCGGCGTTTCTCATATCGCTTGCGGGAGAGGGAGCAAGCGTCGGCAATGTGGTCGTCGCCTTCCTCATCGGCATCACGATTGCGTTTCCGATTGCCTGCACCAACATACTGCCAGCCTCCGCCTTTGCGGACCTTGCGCAGTATGACGCAATCAAGACGGGGGACAACAAGGCGGGAATGTTCGTTGCCGCGCGGCAGTTTGCCATGAAGCTCGCGCAGGCGCTTGTCTCGGTGGTAGTGTCCTATGTCATGTACCTCGGCGCGACCTCCGATTATCCGACCTATTTCGGTGTGCGCATGACAGCGCTCATCGCCGCCGTGTTCCTCGCGTGCTCGGTTGGCATCTACTTTGCGTACGACGACAAAACGGTCGTTGAGGGAATCGAGCAGCATGAGCGCGAAAAAGCGGCGCTTAACGAATCGGCTTGTGAGTAATTGAATTTTCGGCACAGCAAAAACCGCCCCGGGTGACGCCGG
>CAYXRE010000008.1:0-26903 GCA_964466125.1 uncultured Oscillospiraceae bacterium | reverse complement strand
GCTCACCAACTCCTTCAAGCTGTTCGACCAGAACCTTGCGCTTACCGAAGGAAAGCCGTTCGTAATGCAAGCGGACGGCATGGCGATAAAGACGACGGAAATGCTTGCGCTCAATATCGTGAACTCCAACACAAGCAGAACGCGCGGACCCGGGCAGGCTGAGGCGGTAATATTCTTTATCATCGTCGCGATAATCGGTCTGGCTCAGTTGTCCGTAACACGCAAAAGGGAGGTACAGCAGTGATGAAAAAGGGCAGGATATCGACCTTCAAGAGTCAAAAGCGCCGCAGTACCGCCATGACGATATTTTTCGTGTTGTTATCCTTGGTGTATCTTTACCCGATAGCGGTCGTGCTGATAAACTCCTTCAAATCCAACGCCGCAGTCAACACCGAGACGTTTGCGCTGCCGAATTCCGAGACCTTCATGGGATTTGGCAACTATATAAAGGGCATGACTTTCGGAAACTATCCGTTTCTTAAGTCGGTAATGTACAGCCTTGTTATCACGCTGAGCTCGGTCGCGTTGATATTGGTCTGCACGTCGATGGCTGCATCTTTGCGTGTTCTCGATGATAGTGCCCTTCCAGATGGTCATGTTCACGCTTTCCAAGACCGCCGACACGCTCAAGCTCAACACCCCTTGGACGATACCCGTTGTCTATCTCGGCTTCGGCGCGGGACTTGCGGTGTTTATGTTCTCCGGCTTTGTCAAGGCGATACCAATCGAGATTGAAGAAGCCGCAGCCATAGACGGCTGCGGGCCCGTACGCACCTTCTTTTCCGTCGTGCTGCCCATGCTCAAGCCGACCTTCATTTCGGTCGGAGTTCTGGAGATAATGTGGGTGTGGAACGACTATCTGCTGCCGTACCTTGTGCTGGACATCAACAAATACAAGACGATACCCATACACATCCAGTATCTCAGAGGCAGCTACGGCACGGTCGATATGGGTGCGACGATGGCGATAATACTTCTCGCTATCGTTCCCGTAATAATATTCTATCTTACTTGTCAGAAATATGTTATCAAGGGAGTCACCGCAGGCGCGGTAAAGGGTTGATTATATGGAACGCAGCAGCGGAATACTAATGCACATCTCGTCCTTGCCAAATGAATACGGAATAGGCTCTTTGGGCAAGGAGGCGTTCGATTTCGCGAATTCCCTTCACGAGTCCGGACAGCGCTATTGGCAGCTTCTTCCGCTCGGACCCACCGGCTTCGGCGATTCGCCCTATCAGACCTTCTCCGCCTTTGCGGGCAATCCATACTTCATAGATATACAAACGCTCGTAGACGACGGGCTGCTTACCCAAAGCGAAGTCGAGCCGCACCGCTGTGAGCCGTGTGACACCGTCGATTACGGCAAGCTGTTTGAGACGCGCGGCGAGCTGCTTCGACAGGCGTTTTTGCGCGGCGCGGACAGATTTGCCGTCGATCTCGAGGAGTTTTGCGAGCAGAATTCCGAGTGGCTTGAGGACTACGCCGTGTACATGGCGATAAAAAAGCACTTTGATATGCGGCCGTGGACCCTTTGGGAGGACGAGAGCATCCGCCGCCACGAACGTGAGGCAGTGGAGAACTATAAGGTTCAGCTCGCGGACGAAATCGAGTTTCAGAAATTCCTGCAGTTCCTGTTCTTTATGCAATGGAACCGCTTCAAGAGATACGCGAACGACAAGGGCGTGTACTTTATAGGCGATATGCCTATTTATGTCTCGCTGGATTCCTCCGATGTGTGGGCAAACGGCGAGCAGTTTTTGCTCGGCGACGACGGCCGTCCGCAGTGGGTCGCGGGCGTACCGCCGGATTATTTCACCGCCGACGGTCAGCTGTGGGGCAACCCGCTGTATGACTGGCAGCGCATGAAAAACGACGGCTACTGGTGGTGGCTGCGCCGCATACGTTTGACCTCGCGTATGTTCGACGTGCTTCGCATAGACCATTTCCGCGGCATTGAAAGCTACTGGCGCGTTCCCGCGGCGGACAAGACCGCCCGCGGCGGCGAGTGGGTCAAGGGACCCGGCATGGATCTTATAAACGCAATCAAGGCGCAGTTCTCCGACATCGAAATAATCGCGGAGGATTTGGGGTATCTGACCAAAGAGGTATACGAATTGGTCGAGGAGTCTGGCTTCCCGGGAATGAAGGTGCTTCAGTTCGCCTTCGACTCGCGCGAGACAAGCAACTATCTGCCGCACACCTACCCACGACATTGTGTATGCTATACCGGCACTCATGACAACACGACTGCCTGCGGCTGGTTCAAGGAGGCAAAGGAGTCGGATGTTGCGACAGCAATTAAATACCTCGGGCTCAACGAGCAGGAGGGCTACAACTGGGGTATGATACGCGGCGGAATGAGCTCGGTCGCCGACCTGTTCGTCGCCCAGATGCAGGACTACCTCGCTTTGAGCGGCAGCAATCGCATGAATACGCCGGGAACGCTCGGCAACTGGAGATGGCGTATGCTGCCCGGGGCGTTCGACGAAGAACTCGCCGCAAAGATTCGTGACTACACGCGGATGTACGACAGGCTTGCGGATTAGTCGTTGATAAAAACAAATGAAAAGCGGCGGTATGCCACGAATACCGGCGCTTTTCGTTTGTTTATAGACATATTACGTCAAAACAAGTATAATATTAAATCAGCATTATGCATAATTTCGCTCGCAAGCAGAGCGCAAACGGATTGACCCGTTGAAAGGCAGATGTGATGTCCGAACGACTGTCAATACTGTATATAACCGATGATGAATCACAGGATATACCCGAGGTTTTTTCCGGCTCGGGTCGCTTTATGCTGTGCAAAACCGATGGGGAATCCGGCTGCTCCGAACTTTTTGCAAATTCTCACGCCTATACCTGTGCTGCGGTGGATATGCGTCAGGGAATCGGTGAAAAGGGATATGACTTTACACGGCTTCGCGAGGCTGCTCCGAACCTTGCGCTGTTCGCGGTTGTCTGCGAAAAGGACGAAAGGACCTGTGCCTTTGTCGCTGCCTCCGGCGCGGACGATGTGCTGTACGAGAACGAGAACTCCTCGGTCGCATATTCCCGCATAGAAAAAACAGCTGCGGCAAAGACGCTTATCCCGGACGAGCAGACACATCAGAAGCTGATTGCGCTTGAGCGCAACGCGCGCTACGACAGTCTCACCGGCATTTACAATCGCCACGCTTTTTATGAGTCGACTGCACTTATGCTGCAAACGGACGACGAGCATGAATATGTGATGCTGTTTTGCGATATTGCGAGGTTCAAGGTCATTAACGACCTGTTCGGAACAGACACGGGAGACTGTATACTTGTCGCGCTCGCCGAGAAAATCAGAAATTCCGTTTACGGACTGGGCACCTTCGGCAGGCTTGAGTCCGACCATTTCGCCGTCTGCTGCCGCAGAGATTCGATAGATACCCAAGCGCTCGCAAGCGAGATAAACGAGTCGCTCAAGGGTATCGGAATCAATTACCATATCTACACGCATATCGGCGCTTACATAATCGACGACCGCGCGCTTCCGATAGACCAGATGTGCGACCGCGCGAATCTTGCGCATGAGTCGATAAAGGACAGCTTTGTGCGGCATTATGCCGTTTATGACAGCGAGATGCGCAACATTGTGCTCAACGAGCAGCGCATGACCAACGAGATGGAGTCGGCACTGGAAAGCGGGCAGTTTTGTCTGCATTTTCAGCCGATTTACAGCGTGATGTCCGGCAAGCCTGTCAGTGCCGAGGCGCTCGTTCGCTGGAATCATCCGCAAAAGGGGATGATTTACCCCGGCGAGTTCATTCCGCTTTTTGAAAGCAACGGCTTTATTACAAAACTGGATTATTATGTCTGGCGCGAGGCCTGCAGATATCTGCGGCGCGCCATCGACGAGCGGCTGTCCGCCGTGCCCATTTCGGTGTCGGTCAACGTTTCCAGACTGGATTTCTATAACGAACAGCTTTGCGAGGAGCTGTGCGCGCTCACGAGAGAATTTGATTTAAGCCCGGAGCTGCTAAGCCTTGAGGTCACGGAAACGGCTTACAACGACAACCCGAGCCAGATACACAAAACCCTGCTCAAGCTGCGCGAGCACGGCTTTAGGATACTCATGGACGATTTCGGCAGCGGCTACTCGTCGCTGAACGTTTTAATGAACCTTCCCATAGATATCCTGAAGCTGGATATGAAGTTTGTCAACGCGCTAAGCGAGTCGGAGAGCGCGGGCAAAATAATGAAAAGCGTCGTTCGCATGGCAAAGAGCCTGAAAATGACCGTCATCGCCGAGGGCGTCGAGACCGAGGCGCAGCGCGATTTTCTGCGCTCGATAGGGTGCGACAGGATACAGGGATATTATTACTCCAAACCGATGGATGCTCCGAGCTTCAGAGAGCTTGTGGTGCGCGAGCTTCACGGCAGCGAAACGGAAAGTCCGAAGACCGAGCTGGATTATTTCGCGCTTGAGCAGGAATGGGAAGCGGGTCTCGGGTTCAATATGCTCTTTGGCGGTATGATCGGCGCACTCGGGATATTCGCGAAAAAAGAGGACGGTTTGTACCCGCTCAAGGTCAACGAGAGCTATAACAAACTAACCGGACTGATGTCCTCGGAAGTTTTGAACGTCAGGTTCGAGGACGCGCTGCAGCTGCACGAGAACAGCAAAAACAGCATCGGTGTTATGTGCAAAAACGCCGTGACCGCCTCGAAAAGCGAAAGGCTGATTCTTTGCCGCACCCGCAAGAGCGGTGAAGCGGTGAAGTGCGAAATCATGCTGCGCTTCCTCGGCGTTTATGCAAACGAGGAGATATTCTGCCTTTACGCCAAGGACCTTGTGGCAAGCGCCGATATGTATGAAACGCTCTACAACTATCTGCTGGGCGAAACGGGAGTCGTCTGCTTCACATACGATTATCGCTTGCAGCAGCTTACCGCCAACGACGAGTTCAAGAAGCTCGCGGTGTTCGGAATCGCCGAGACTCTAGAAAATCAGGACAGCAGAATACCGTTGTTTGTTCACCCGTCCGACGTCGGCAAAATGGAGAAATTCGTGTTGGACGTGCGCTCCGGCAAGCCCGTCAGCGGAGTTGAGCTTCGTATGCTCATGCGTGACGGTCGTTACGTCTGGTATCGTATTATTGCGTGCCATGAGCGCGATGATTTCGGCAAGGCTCTGCGAACGATAGGGCTCATGCTGGACATTGAGGACTCCAAGAGAAACCGTAAATATGAGTCCTCAAAGGAGCAGCTTCAGGGGCTTATTGATTCGCTGTCCGTCGGCGTGGGAATCTATGAGCTCACCTCAAACGGTATAAAGACGCTGTTTATCAATGATATAACCGAGAATATGCTCTCGCACGGCGCGAGCGTAAACGACGAGAACAGATACGTTCCGTCCTTCTTGAACAACCAGAAATGCGAGATACTCGCGGAGATTCGCAGTATGCCGTTCGGTCGGCATACCCGCAGCGACACCTTCAAGCTGCGCGGTTCGGACGGTGCGGAGAAATGGGTTCAGGCGTTTTCGACTATCGTTTCCGGCGCGACCCACGCGCCGCTGGTCTACACCGTGCTTGCGGACGTCACCGAGCAGCTTGAGCTGCAGCGCGACTTATATAAGCAAAATGAGAAAAACAAGCTGCTGCTGGAGTCCTCTGGCTTGATGGTCTTTGACTACGATGTGGAAAACGATACGATGAGCTTTTCAATCGTCGATAAATCCGGACGGCGTTTTGAGCGAACCATCGAGGAGTACTGCGTCTATATGCCTCAAAGCATAGTTATTCATCAGGACTATCGGCAGGCGTTCATCGAGGGTGTGAGCGAGAGGTTTCCGGAAAACGACAAGGACAGCTTTGAATACCTTGCCGATTATTTCGGCGACGGCTACGCGTGGTATCGCGCGAACTATTCAAGGCTGCGCGACGAAAACGGCATGGTCTTTCGTGTAATCGGCAGCATGGAGGACATCAGCCGCGAAAAGGAAACGGCGGCGAATCTGACGAGAATACTCGGGGAGCGCGAGACGCTGCGCGCGCGTGCAGAGCACGACCCGCTCACGGGAATACTCAACCGCGTCGCTTTCGAGGAGAGCGTCAGCCGTTACTTGGAAAAGAACAAAAACCCGCACGGCGCGTTCATGGTACTCGACCTCGACGACTTCAAGAGCATCAACGATACCTACGGGCACGTCGTCGGCGACGACCTGCTGAGCGAAACGGCGAAGATAATCGTTTCAAGCATCGGCTCGGAGAACTATGCGGGACGTCTTGGCGGCGACGAGTTCACGGTATTCGTGCGCCGACCAGTAGATGACGAGTATATCTGCGCGGTGTGCGATTCCATAACGAGAAAGATGAAAGCGCTTTCGAGGAAGTACGATGCGAACGCACAGGTCACGATAAGTATAGGTATTGCCGTCGCGCCCGATTGCGCCGACACCTATGCAAAGCTGTATGCCGCCGCGGACACCGCGATGTATTCGGCAAAGCGGCTTGGCAAAAACCAGTATTATATCCTTGACGCAAGTGAGCTTGCGCAATAGAATAGATAAAATATCTGCCGTTGGAGGCGCAAAGTGGACAAAAGCATAAAGCGTGTTGTGTTCAAGGTCGGTACCTCGACGCTCACGCATCATACGGGAAAGACCAACATCCGTCAAATGGAGGACCTTGTAAAGGGAATATGCGAGCTTGCGAACACCGGCCGTCAGGTCGTGCTCGTTTCCTCGGGCGCAATCGGCGTCGGAGTCGGAGCTCTCGGGCTTTCCGAGAAGCCGCAGGACACGCCGGGGCGTCAGGCGGCGGCGACGGTCGGACAATGCGAGCTGATGTTTTTGTACGACAAGTTTTTCTCGGAATACGGGCATACCGTCGGACAGCTGCTCATAACCAAGGACGATATGGACCACGAGACAAGGCGGCAAAACCTGCTGAATACCTTTGAAAAGCTGTTTGAATACGGCGTTATACCGATAGTCAACGAAAACGACAGCGTCGCGGTCGAGGAGATTGTATTCGGCGACAACGACACCCTTTCGGCGGAAGTTGCAAGGCTGGTTGACGCGGATATGCTGGTCATTCTCACCGACATTGACGGTCTTTACAACGGCAAGCCCAGCGAGGACGGCACCCACATCATTCCCGTCGTTGAGCAGATAGACGACACCATTTCAAGCTATGCGGGCGGCGCGGGAACGAGCCGCGGCACAGGCGGCATGGTCTCCAAGATACACGCAGCGCAAATAGCGAACGAAGCCGGTATAGATACGGTGATAATGCGCTCGCGTCTTAGCAATATGTATGACCTTTTCGACGGCAGACACGTTGGCACCTTATTTAAGGCGGAGAAGAAATGACGCAGATACAAACGCTCGGAAGCAACGCAAAAACCGCGGAGTACACCCTTGCCGCGTCGCCGGCAAAGCAGCGCTCGGACGCACTGCGCTCGATGAGCGCGAGTATTGACCATGCGCGCGCGCAGATACTAAAGGCAAACGGCGAGGACGTCGCCGCCGCAAAAGAAAGCGGCATGAGCGAGGCGCTCATCGACCGTCTGACGCTGAACGACGCTCGCATTGATTCAATTGTAAAAAGCATACTTGAAATCGAGTCCTTCGCAGACCCGCTTGGCGTGATAATCTCCCATGACGAGCGAGACAACGGGCTTGTCATTGACAAGGTAAGCGTGCCAATCGGCGTGATCGCGGTGATTTTTGAGTCGCGACCGAACGTCTCAGCGGACTCGGCGGCACTTTGCGTGAAAAGCGGCAACGCGGTGATACTGCGCGGCGGCAAGGAGTCCATACGCTCCAACAGCGCGATATGTGAGGCGATGCGCTCGGCTCTCTGGTCGGTCGGGCTGCCCATGGACTGCATACAGCTTGTCACGGATACGACGCGCGAGTCGGCAAACGAGCTGATGAAGCTAAACGAGTACGTCGATGTTTTGATACCTCGCGGAGGCGCGGGACTGATTAGGTCGGTCGTCGCGTCCGCGACCGTTCCCGTCATTCAGACCGGCGCGGGCACCTGTCATGTCTATGTTGACAAGGACGCCGACCTCGAGATGGCGGCAAGGGTGCTTTGCAACGCGAAGGTTTCCCGCCCCTCGGTGTGCAACTCCTGCGAATGCGCGCTGGTGCATTCGGACGTCGCGGAACGTTTTTTGCCCATGATGAAAGCTGCGCTTGACGAATACAGCGTCGAGATACGCGCGGACGAGAGAGCGTTTGCGCTGTTGCCCGGCTGCGTTCAGGCGAAACCGGATGACTGGGGACGGGAATACAACGACTTTATACTCGCGCTGCATATCGTGGACAGCGCAATGGAAGCTGTTGAGTTTATAAACACCTACGGCACAAAGCACAGCGAGGCGATAATAACCAAAAACGACGAAAGCGCGGCGTACTTTGCGCAGAATGTGGACGCCGCGGCCGTGTATATTAACGCCTCGACGCGCTTTACAGACGGCGGAGTGTTCGGGCTTGGCGCTGAAATCGGAATCTCCACGCAAAAGCTGCACGCCCGCGGACCGCTGGGCGTGCGCGAGCTTACGTCCTACAAGTATGTCATTCACGGCTCTGGCAATATCAGGTAGGCATATACAAAACGTCTCGGGCAATAATAGTAACGGCTGACAAGCCGTCAATTACTATTGTTGAAAGGACGAATAACCATGAGAGCAACAACCGGTGAAAAGCCCGGACAGGGCTGCTACAAATGCACCAACTGCGGCACCGAGATAAATCTTGACGACAGCTCCGACAAGATGCCTCCTTGCCCGAAATGCAACAATACCACGTTCTCCAAGGTATAAATCGCTTAATTTATCGGCGAATAAAGCCCGAACGCGCAACAGACGCGTTCGGGCTTTATTTTTGTGCGCAAGTCGATTTTCCCTGCTTCTAAAGCTTGTCTTGCGCTCATATAGTTAATCGGGGTGAGGGAATGGAACGTGCGCTTGCAGATGTGCTTCGCAGGCTGCCCAAAAGAACGGCAGCCGCGATTTCGGCACTGCCGCAAGACGAGCTATCGCAGATAACCGAGATTCGGCTTCGTGCGCTCATGCCGCTTTGCGTCACGCTTGAGACGAGCAACAGATTTGTCTGTGACGCACTGACGCGGCAAACGGTCGTAATCAGCCCCGAAGAACTTGAAGAAGCGCTGCGAAGGCTGACAGATTATTCGCTTTGCCGCTACGAGCAGGATGTGACCGACGGCTTTTTCACGCTTCCGCTCGGAGCGCGCGTCGGGGTATGTGCGCAGTACACCAAAAGCGGGAAAGCGGATTTGACGGCAATCAGCTCGCTGAATATACGAATCCCGCGCGTGATAGACGGCTGTGCGGACGAGCTTTGTTCACTTGCGTTTTCAAGCGGTGTTTGCTCGCTGTTGTTGTGCGGAGCTCCGCGAAGCGGAAAGACCACCATGCTGCGGGACGCGGCGCTGAAGCTGTCGAGCGAGCCGTATTGCCTGCAAACGCTCGTCGCAGACGAGCGCGCCGAGGTAATGGGAATGATTGAAGCAGATGCATCGAGAAGATGTCGAATAGATGTGATAAGCTCGCTGGATAAATGCAAGGCGCTGCAAATCGGCGTTCGCTCAATGTCGCCGCAGCTGATAATCTGCGACGAAATCGGCTCGGCAGACGACTGTAAGGCGTTGCGCGAGGCGAGTGCAAAGGGTATAAAGCTCATCGCGTCGGCGCACTGCACGGACATAAGGGCACTTGAGCGAAGCGAGGCGCTTTACTCGCTTGTCCGTTCGGGGGCGTTTGGGAAAATCGCGTTTCTTTCCGGCGACCGACCGGGGAATATAAAAAATATCGTAAAGGTGGAAGTGTAAATGAAACTCACAGGCTCCGTGTTCATCGTGCTCTCTTTTTTTCTCATCGGCTACACCAAAAGAAAGAAACAGCTTGAGCTGCAGCGGATTTACGAGCAGCTGACGGCGTTTGTGAGACTTGTGAAAAACGATGTGCAATACACGTCGAGCACAACGCCGCAGATACTGGAAAAAGCGGCGGCTTGCGGAGATTACCTGCTGTTGAGCTTCATTGATGCTGCGCTTGAGCGGGTGGAAAAGGGCGGAGAGTTTACAAAGGAGCTGTGCGGAGCGTTTGAGGAATTTGCCTTGCGGGTACGGCTCACGGTGAACTCAAGAGAAGCGCTCGCAGATTTGTTTGCAAGCTCGGCGGAGATAAACTCACAGGAGCTCAACGAGAAGTGCGCCGTGTGCGACGAACTGCTTCGCGAGGCACTTGAGAGCACGAAAGCCGAGAACGCGCAGAAAAAGGGAGTTTATGAGACAGTCTATACGCTGCTTGGAGCCGCGGTCTGCATTGCGCTCGTGTGAGGTTAAAAAGTGGATGTTGATTTTATCTTTCGCATAGCCGCTGTCGGGATAATAGTCGCAGTGCTCAATCTGGTGCTTACCCGCGCGGGGCGCGAGGAGCAGGGAATGATGACCACGCTTGCGGGACTGATAGTCGTGCTGCTGATGATTGTAACGAAAATCGACGAGCTGTTCTCGACGATAAAGGATGTGTTCGGGCTGTGAGCGATATGCCGCAGGTAGTGCCCATAGCCGCGCTTTGCGTGCTCGCGGGAGTTCTGTGCGCGACGATAAGGAAGGTCAGTCCCGAGCAGTCACTGCTGCTGTCGCTTGCAAGCGCGGTAATCGTGCTTGGCGCGGCGCTCCCTTTTTTGTCGCAGATAAGGCAGCTGATTGAATCACTCGCCGAGCTTTCCGGCGGAGTCGATTACGAATGCCTGTTTCGCGCGTGCGGTATAGCGCTTGTCACCCACCTTGCAAGCGAGTTTTGCGACGAAAGCCGAATGACGGCAGCCGCGTCCGCACTGCGGCTTTTCGGGCGCGCGGGAGTGATAGTCAGCTGCGTGCCGCTTATCGGCTCGCTCACTTCGATGATAACGGAGATGATGTCGGTTTGAAAAAGAGAGCCGCGGCGTTCGCGCTGATGAGTATTTTAATGATTTCAATGTGCTCCTTCGCGTTTGCGTCAGAGAACACGCAGAAGGCGGACGAGCTGCTTTCACAGAGTATCGACGGTATGCACTCACAGCTGCCTCAAAGCGTGGACGACTGGCTTTGGGGACGGGACACAAATCAGCTTACCGACGCCGGCGGAATGATAGGCGAGGTTGTCGGACAGGCTCTTGATGAATTCTCGGACAAATCCCGTCTTGCAGTGAGGCTTGTGGGGATCATGCTCGCGCTGACGCTGCTTTCGTCGCTTGCAAACGAGGTCTTTGCCGCAAGCGGATTTGCCTTCGCTGTGAGACTGTGCTTTGCTGCGGCGGCGACGGTTGCAAGCGGCGGGGTGATAATCGAGCTGCTGGAATGGGCACTCGAGTGCTTCAAGCGCTCTCAGAGCTTCATTCTCGCCTTTGCGCCCATATACGCGGGTCTAATCGTTTCGAGCGGTTCGGCGGCAACGGGGGCGCTCGGAAGCTCGCTGCTAATCGGCTGCCAGAATGCGGCGGTCGCGCTGGTCAACCGATATGTGCAGCCGATTTGCGCGGCAATGCTCGGGCTGTCAGCAGCGGCGGGAATCGGCGACACAGGTCTGCTCGGGCTGGTAAACGGGCTGAAAAAGCTGAGCGTCTGGTCGATTGGCATCATAAGCACCTTGTTTTCCGGCTTCGTGCGGCTGCAAAGCGCGTTGACGCTCAGCGCGGACACGGTGGGCATACGCACTGCGCGTTTTTTCGCCTCCGGCGCGTTCCCCGCAGTCGGCGCGGCGTTTACCGAGGCGGTCAGCGCGCTGCGTGCAAATATGTCGCTCGTCAAAAACGCCGTCGGGCTTATCGGAATCGCAAGCGAGCTTGCTTTCTTTTTGCCGCTGATTTTCTGCTGTGTGACAGCGTCGCTCGGCTTGGGCTTTACGAGCATTGTCGGAGAAATGCTTGAGCAGCGCGAGAGCGCCTGCTTTCTTCGCGGTATAAAGGCGGCGGTGGACGTGATATGTATGGTGGGGGTGCTGAATATGAGCTGTGTGATAGTAGCGACGCTGATTTTGCTCAATACGGCGCAGGGAGTATGAGCGCGCTTTCGCTTTGGGCAATTGCCGTTTTCTGTGCCGCGCTGGTGCTTGCGCTGACAAAGGCGTGTTTTTCGCAAAGCGCAGTGTTTCGCACGCTGAAAATCGTTGCCGCGCTGTACTTGATTTTGAGCATTGCGAATCCGATTGTTGATATGCTCGCTCGCGACTATAAGTTTGATTTTGCACCGCAGCATAACGAACAAAGCGCGCAGTATGACGCACAGTACGACGAGAGAACGCTTGAATACACCGCCGAACGTGTATGCGAATATATACGCCAAGAGCTTGCGCTGCTGGAAATCGAGCCGGTGGACATAAGCGCGAGCGTTAATATTTCGCAGCAGTACGGCATATATTGTGACAGCATAACGATTCGGCTTGCCGCTGACGCGAAGCCGAAGGAGGACGAGATAGCAAGGAGGATTGCCGAACGCTTCGGCGCGCAGCCGCAGCTTGATTTCGGCTGAAACTATGGACATATCAAGGACGCTCAACGCAATCAAGGATGCGATGAAAAAAGCGAAGCTGGACGCCAAGACGCTGATTTTCCTCGCAATGGCACTCGGCGCGGCGCTGCTGCTGTTTGCCTCCGGCACAGCCAAGAGTGAAAAGGACACAGGCGAAAACACTTCTGCACTCTCCACTGACGAGGACTATTCACAGCAGCTTCAAACACAGCTCGAAACAGCGCTTTGCTGCATACAGGGCGCAGGCAAGGTCAAGGTGTTCCTGACATTGGAAAGCGGTCCGAGGTATATTTATGCAACCGAGAACAAGCTGACAAGCGACGTGAAATCCGAAAGCGACAGTTCGTCGGCGCAAAAGACGAGCGAGGAGAGCACGCTTTGCGTTGTGGACGACGGCGACGGCAGACAGCCTGTACTGCTCGTGCGCAAGGAGCCGACCGTCAAAGGGGTCGTCGTGCTGTGCGAGGGTGCGGGAATCGCAAAGGTGGAGCAGAGCATAATCGAGGCGGTAACGACGATATGCGCAATCAAATCAAATCGCGTAAGCGTTTGTAAAATGGCATAGCAAAAGGAGTATATGATGAAAGTCAGTATGTTTAAAAAGCAGATTACCATGTTCACTCTGGTGCTCGCGCTCGCGCTTGCGATTTATCTCAACTGGAACTTTGCCAAAAGCAGCGGAGAGGCAGACATAGTCAGCGACGCGCTTGCCGCGCAGTCGGACTCGGTCGAGGAGCCGCCTCAGGGCTACTACGGCGAAGCGATGTTTGTGTCCTCCGACGCGGACTATGTGACCGACTATTTCTCACAAGCGCGTCTGACACGGGAACGCTCCCGCGACGAGGCGCTCGACACATTGGAAAAATCACTTGAGAGCACCGACTTGACAAAGGCACAAAAGGACAGCCTTACACAGCAGCTCAAAGAGGAAGCGGGAAACATTTCGCTTGAAACGAGCATAGAAAATCAAGTCAAGGCAAAAGGCTTTACAGACTGTGTTGCCTTTTGCACCAACGGAAAGGTCAAGGTAGTCGTAAAACCCGGCGAGGGCGAGCTCGGCGCGCAGCAGGTGTCACAGATAAAGGATATAGTACTTTCAACGTGCGAAATCGACGTAAAAAACATATCTGTTGTCGATATCAAATAGTTGTATATTTATCATCAAAATGTTATAATCTCCAAAAAGGAGGGCGTTTTGATGGACATTGAAAACACATATCAAACTCCCGGCAATCTGAAAATATCCGAGGACGTCATTGCCTCGATAGCACGTTTCGCGGCTCTCGAATGCGAGGGAATCGACAGTGTATCGACCGGCAACACCGGCGTCAAGGGTCTGATTACCAAAACGAGCTATGTAAAGCCCATAAAGATTGAGCTCAACGACGGCGTTGTAGCCGCAGAGGTGAGCGTAGTCGTAAAGCAGGGCGAAAGGATACCCGCGCTCGCAAGCGAAGTGCAAAAGAACGTCAAGATAGCTATACAAAGCATGACGGGGCTTGCGGTCTCCAAGGTAGATGTTGTAATTGCCGGTATCACGCTTGCGCGAAGCACGGCAGCTGCCGAGTAAACATAAACCCTCCGATACCATGGAGGGTTTCATTTTTGTTGACGGGATGTATATATGACAAGACATGAATCCAGAGCCACCGCTTTTGCGCTGGTGTTCCAGCTTCCGATTAACGACACGCGAGTGCCGGAGATATTCGACGACCTTGAGGGCGACGAGGAGATTGAGATAGACGATTTCTGCCGCGCTCTCGTGACGCTGACTCTCGACAATCTTTCGGACATCGACGAGACGATAAGACCTCACTTGAAAAAATGGACGCTCGAAAGACTGCCCAAGACCTCATTGGGCGTGCTTCGTATAAGCTGCGCGCAGCTTATGTATATGCCGGAGATACCCGAGAGCGTCGTAATAAACGAAGCGGTCGAGCTTGCGAAGGAGTACGGCAGCGACGACGAATACCAGTTCGTCAACGGCGTGCTTCGCAGCGTATATGAAAAGTCGAAAGGCGAAAAAGAGTAATGCTTTGCTTGGGTATCGACACAAGCAACTACGCGACGAGCGGCGCAGTCTATGACGGTGACGGAAGCAGAATAGCCGCGTTTGAGAAGCTGATGCTTCCCGTCAAGCAAGGTCAACTGGGCTTGCGGCAGTCGGACGCGGTTTTTGAGCATACAAGGCAGCTTCCGGCGATGATTAAACAGCTGTTTTGCGAGCTTGATACAAAGCAAATCGGCTGTGTCGGAGTCTCGACCCGTCCGCGCACTGCGGAGGGCTCATATATGCCTTGCTTTCTTGCGGGCGTGAGCGCGGCAAGCGTGATTGCGAGCGCTCTCGGAGTTCCTCTGTACGAATTCTCGCATCAGCAGGGGCACGTCGCGGCGGCTTTGTACGGTACGCCTTTGCGGAACGAAAAGGAGCTCGAATTCTTCGCATTTCATGTCTCGGGCGGTACCACCGACGCACTCTTATGCAAGCTGTGCGCAGGCGAGCTTTCGATTGAGCAGCTTGCAACCTCCCGGGATCTTCATGCGGGTCAGGTGATTGACCGGCTTGGGAATATGCTCGGCATGAGCTTTCCCTCGGGTGAGCAGGTGTCAGGCGCTGCGAAAGAGAGCGAAAACAAGGATTTTGCGCGTCCTTGCATTAAGGACGGCGACTGCTGTTTGTCCGGTCTTGAAAACAAGTGCCGCGATTTGCTTGCGAAAGGTCAAAGCGCAAACGACGTCTGCGCTTACTGTTTGCGGACGATAGCTCAAACAATACTGGAAATGACGCAAATCATGCGCTCGGGACGAGAGGAGCTGCCTGTTGTTTTTTCGGGCGGAGTGATGTGCAGCGAATATATCCGCAAGATAATTATGGCGTGTGAGCAGAACGTGTATTTCTGCGACCCGCCGTATCTGTCGGCTGACAATGCGCTCGGAACGGCGATACTCGCTTTTCGCGCGATGGAGACACGATGAATGAGAGCATAAGCGTAAGCGCGCTCAACGGCTATGTCAAAATGCTGCTGGAATCGGACGAGGTTTTGTCCCAAGTCTGGGTAGAGGGAGAGATTTCGGGATTTCTGCTTCACAACAAATCCGGGCACGCGTACTTTACGCTCAAGGACGGCAAGGCGTCGGTGCGCTGTGTCATGTGGAAAAGCTACGCACAGCGCGTTCGCTTTGTTCCAGAGGACGGAATGTATGTCGTTGCGCGCTGTAAGGTGTCCTTTTACGAGCGCGACGGAGCGTTTCAGCTAAGCGTCGAGGACATTATCCCAAAAGGCGTCGGCACCGCAAAGCAACAGCTTGACGCGCTGCGGGACAAGCTCGCGTCCGAGGGACTTTTCAGCGAGCAGCGCAAGCGCCCGCTCGTGCGATTCCCAAAAAAGATAGCGGTCATTACCTCAAGCGTCGGCGCGGCGATAAAGGATGTTATGAGCGTCGCGGAGCGCCGTTGTCCGTTTTGCGAAATTCTTTTGTTTTCCGTGAATGTGCAGGGTCTACTCGCGGTCGAGTCGATAGTCAAGGCGCTCGACGAGGTAAATCGGCGCGAGGACGTTGACGAGGTCATAATCACGCGCGGCGGCGGCTCAAAAGAAGATTTGTGGTATTTCAACAGCGAGCAGATTGTGCGCGCGGCGGCGCGGCTTCGTGTGCCGTTTATTTCCGCCGTCGGTCATGAGATAGATTACACCTTGCTGGATTACTGCGCGGACGCCCGCGCCGCAACCCCATCCGCTGCGGCGGAAATAGCGCTGGTCGATATTCGCAGCCTGCTGCTGTATTACCGCGAGCTGCTTCAGGGCAGCCTTGCGGCGCTGCAATACCGTCTGGACGGTCGTTCGCTTGAGCTCGAATCGCTACGGGGCACTTTGAGAAAAAGCGCGATTGCGAGACTAGGGCGCACGGCGGACAGGCTGGACGCGCTGCGAGGAGTAACGCAAACGCTTGACCCGCAGCTGGTGCTCAAAAGAGGCTACGCGTGCGTATTTCGCGATTCGCTTCAATTGCCTAGAGCGGCGGCGCTTTGCGAAAACGACCGTATCACAGTGAGCTTTTTTGACGGCGAGGCGGATTGCACGGTAAACGAGATTCGGAGGTCGCATAATGAAAAACGACTTTGAAATAGAAATCGCCATGAAGCGCATCGAGGAGATAAATTCTTTGCTGACTGCGGGCGAGCTTACAGTGAACGAATCGCTCAAGCTTTATAAGGAAGCGGTCGAGCTGCTGAAAAAGTGCGACAAGGCACTGGACGAGGCGAAACTGAGCGTTGAGCAGATTGACGGGGCGAGCGGCGATGAGCAGTAACGAAAAGCTCATGCAGTACGTCGCGCTCACCGAGCGCAGGCTGGACGAGCTGACCGCTTTGCGCGGCTTTGATTCACGCGTGCTTGAGGCTATGCGATACAGCCTGCTTTCGGGCGGAAAACGCATACGCGCAGCGCTGTGCCTTGCAAGCTGCGAGCTTTGCGGCGGCGAGGAGAAATATGCGCTGGATGCCGCATGCGCGCTCGAAATGATTCACGCCTATTCGCTCATTCACGACGACCTGCCGTGCATGGACGACGATGATATGCGGCGCGGCAAGCCCTCGTGCCATATCAAGTATGGCTATGCCGACGCGCTGCTCGCGGGCGACGGTCTGCTGACGCTCGCATTTGAGACGCTTTCGGGAATCGGCGACAGCGCCGTCAGCGCCGAATGCGCCGGGTTGCTCGCCAAAGCTGCAGGAGCGCGCGGCATGGTGTACGGGCAGGAGCTGGATTTAAGATACGAGGACAAAGAAGCGTCGCTTTCGGAGCTTGAGCAGATTCATCTGCACAAGACGGGAGCGCTCATAAAAGTTGCCTGCACCTTGGGCGCTGCGTGCGCTCACGCAAGTAAGCAACAAAAGGACGCGCTTTGTGAGTATGCAGAGCGTCTGGGACTTGTTTTTCAAATCATCGACGATATACTTGATTGTACAAGCACCGACGAGCAGCTCGGAAAACCGGTCGGAAGCGACAGGGAGCAGCACAAGAACACCTATGTTACGCTTTTGGGCGTTGAGCGTTCACGCGAGCTTGCAAGACAATATACCGAGCAGGCGGTGCGTTCGCTGGATATATTCGAAGAACAAAAGCGGGAGTTTCTTTGCTCGCTCGCGCTCGAACTTCTCGTGAGGAAGAAATAGATGTCACAGTTTTTGGATTCGGTCAGCTCGCCTGCCGACATAAAAAAACTGAATTACAGCCAGCTTGAGCAGCTATGCGCGGAGATACGCGAGCTGCTTATTGAGGTCATATCCAAAAACGGCGGTCACCTTGCGTCCAACCTCGGCGTTGTGGAGCTGACCGTCGCGCTGCACCGCTGCTTTGAGTGCCCAAAGGACGCCATAGTGTTCGACGTCGGGCATCAGTGCTATACGCACAAGCTGCTGACGGGAAGAAAAGACCGCTTTGATACACTGCGCACGAAGGACGGCGTCGCAGGCTTTCCAAAGCCATGTGAGAGCGAGTGTGACCCGTTTTATGTCGGACACAGCTCCACTTCGATTTCCAGCGCGATAGGACTTGCGCGCGCAAAGCTGATGAGCGGCGACAAGTCCAAGGTCATCGCCGTCATAGGCGACGGCGCGTTCGCGAGCGGCATGGTGTACGAGGCGATTAACAACATCGACGACTCGCTGAAAAACCTTGTGGTCGTGTTGAACGACAACGAGATGTCAATATCCAAAAGCGTCGGTTCGCTCGCGACATATCTGCTGCGGCTGCGCACGAGCGCGGACTACAACACCTTCAAGCAAAAGGTGCAGGGAGTACTGGAAAAGACGCCGATTGTCGGACCTGTCGTCATGGACACACTGCTGAAATCCAAGTCGGCGCTGCGCCGCGCAATGTACAAAAGCACGCTGTTCGAGGAGCTTGGTTTCAACTACATCGGACCCATAGACGGTCACAACGTCGAGGAGATGTGCAAGATTTTCTCCAACGTCCGCTCCATGCAGCTGCCGGTGCTCGTACATGTTGTAACCACCAAGGGAAAGGGCTATCCGTTCGCAGAGGAAAACCCCGGCGCGTATCACGGCGTCGGACGCTTTAACCTTGAGGAGGGCAATCCCGACATTTCGCTCGCCGACAGCTATTCAAACACCTTCGGACGCAAACTAACCGAGCTTGCGCAAACCGACGAAAAAATCTGCGGAATCACAGCGGCGATGAAATACGGCACGGGTATGCAGTATTTCTACAAGTCGCACAAAGACCGCTTCTTTGACGTCGGAATCGCCGAGGAGCACGCCATGACCTTCAGTGCGGGGCTCGCCAAAGGCGGTATGAAACCCGTCTTTTCGGTGTATTCCACCTTTTTGCAAAGAGCCTTCGACCAGATGTTTCAGGACGTGTCGCTCGAAGGTCTGGACGTGCTTGTGGCGGTCGACCGCGCGGGACTTGTCGGCAACGACGGAGAGACGCACCAAGGACTGCTGGACGTTTCCATGCTCAACTGCCTTGACGGGTTCACAATAGCCTCTCCCGCGTCCTATGACGAGCTGGATTATTGGCTGGAAAAGCTGCTTGAGACTCCCGGACCCAAGGCGATTCGCTATCCTCGCGGAAGTGAAAGCAAGTTTTTGAAGAAATACGGCTGTACGAAAGAGAAATTCGATTACATCAAGCGTGCTTCAAAGTCCGGTCTGCTGCTCATAACCTACGGGCGCGAGTACGAACAGGTCTTTCGCGCCGCAGAGATGCTCTCGCAAAAGGGCAGGCGTTCGGATATACTGAAACTGAACGTGATAAAGCCCATTGACGAGCAGGCATATGATATAATCAGAAGATACAAAAGCGTTGTGTTCATCGAAGAAAGCGTGCGAAAGGGCGGCATAGCGCAAAACGTAATGTATGAGCTCAATGAGCGCGGCTTTGCGGGTCGCTATCATATAATCGCCGCCGAAAGCTCTATCGTTCCCGCCGCGAGCGTGGCGGCTCAAATGAAGTCGCTCGGGCTGGACTGCGATTCGATAACCGAGTATATCCTCAAGGAGAAGCTGTGAAGCAAAGACTGGACCTGCTCGTGGTCGAGCGAGGGCTCGCCGAGAGCCGCGAGAAAGCAAAAGCGTATATAATGAGCGGCTGCGTGTTTGTCAACGGTCAGCGCGAGGACAAGGCGGGCGCGAGCTTTGAAAGCGAAGCCATAATTGAGCTTGTCGGCAAAACGGACAGTGATTTTGTCAGCCGCGGCGGCAAAAAGCTCGAAAAAGCGATGGCTGAGTTCGGCTTGACGCTCGACGGTCTTGTGTGCGCGGACATCGGCGCTTCGACCGGCGGCTTTACCGATTGTATGCTTCGTCACGGCGCGGTGAAGGTGTTTGCCGTCGATGTGGGCTACGGACAGCTTGCGTGGAAGCTGCGCAACGACGAACGGGTGGTGTGCCTTGAGCGCACCAACGCGCGCTATCTTACAAACGAACAGATAACCGAACCGCTGAACTTTTTTTCGGTGGACGTGTCCTTCATTTCGCTCAAGCTGATTTTGCCCGCGGTCAGCGGACTGCTCTCGCAAAACGCGCACGGCGTATGTCTTATCAAGCCCCAGTTCGAGGCAGGGCGCGCGCAGGTCGGAAAAAAGGGAGTCGTTCGCGATGAGGCGGTGCACATACAGGTAATTCAAAACGTCCTAGGCTACATTTCGGACAACTCGCTTTACTGCGCGGGACTGACCTACTCGCCGATAAAAGGACCGCAGGGAAACATAGAGTATCTGGTTTACATTACAAATGTTAAGACCGAAAGCATACAGCCAAACGCCGAGGAAACGGTGAAACTCGCTCACCTTGAGCTTGACAAAAAGGCGACTGAAGAATGAAACTGCTTATTATCCCGAACACCGAATCGTCAAACGGAATCGCGAACGCCCAAAGGGTCGCCAGACACCTGAATCAAATCGGCTTTGTCTGCGGCACGACGAGCGAGTATTTCGCGTACTTTGACGAGGAGAGCGTAAAGCTCATTGAGGACGGCGCAGACGTTCGCCAGTGCGACATGATAGTATCCGTCGGCGGCGACGGCACCATGCTCAAGGCGGCGCAGACCGCACTGCTTTGCGAGCTGCCGGTTTTCGGCATCAATTCCGGCCGCGTCGGATTTCTGTGCGCGTTTGACTACGATTCGCTGGATTACATCACCTCGCAGGATATATATTCTCTCGTGCCCTCCGAGCGTACGGTGCTTGAGCTGTACGCCGCGCACGACGAGAGCCCCCGCGGCTATGCCGTCAACGACATAACGTTCAGCAAAGGCGATTACGCCAAGACGATAGAGTTTACCACCTATTACGGCGACAACAATCTCGGCACCTCCCGCGCAGACGGCATCATTGTCTCAACGCCGACCGGCTCAACCGGCTATTCGCTCTCAGCGGGCGGACCGATCGCAGACAGCTCGCTTGACGCCGTCATAATAACGCCGATTTGCTCTCACTCGCTGTTTTCAAGAAGCTATGTGCTCGGCGGGTCGTCCGACATTCGTGTTGTTCCTGCCAACCGCTTTTTCAACGATGTGCGCGTGAGTGCGGATGGCAACTACCTTGCGCTTGAAAGCTCGGATATGTCTGAGCTAACGGTTCGCGTGAGCAGCAAGAAGCTGAACATAATGACCTCGCTCACCCGCAATTTCTACGACGTTCTTTATAAAGAGATTTCCGACAGGAGATAAGGATGAAAAACGCCAGACTAAAAATCATCAGCTCGATAATCGCGAACAACAGCGTTGCGACGCAGGAAGAACTGCTTGTCTATTTGAAACAGCAAGGCTGCAACGTCACGCAGGCGACCGTCTCACGCGACATCAAGGAACTGCGGCTCGTGAAGGTCACCGACGCGGACGGAAACCCGCGCTACTCACTTCCCGGCGAGCAGATGAGCGAGGAGTTCTCGCAGAAATTCCGCACGATTTTTCGCGAATCGGTCATCAGCGTCGCGACAGCCGGAAACATTGTCGTACTCAAATGCTTCAACGGAATGGGCAACGCGGCTTGCGCGGCGCTCGATTCTATGGAGTTTTCTCATATTGTCGGCACCATAGCGGGCGACGACACGATTTTTGCCGCCGTTGAAACGCCGCAGGACGCCTCGGAGCTTTCCAAGCTGCTCGGAAACATAATTCAGTAAACGGGTTGAGGGAATGTTAAGGGAACTGAGCATAGAAAACGTAGCCGTCATTGAAAAAGCTGTCGTCGAATTCGGCGATGGTCTTAATGTGCTGACCGGCGAGACGGGCGCAGGAAAATCCATACTTATCGACTCAATAAACGCCATTCTCGGCAACCGCACGACCCGCGAGATTGTCCGCTCGGGCGAGGAGCGCTCGGTCATCTTCGCCACCTTTGAGGACGTGGACGCCGACTTTGCAAAGCGGGTCGAACAGCAGGGCTTCGAGTGCGACGGAACGCTAATTCTCCACCGCGAGATAACCGCCGACGGCAAGAGCCAGTGCCGCATAAACGGTCGCCCGGCAACCGCAGCGACGGTGCGCGAGGTCTGCGAGGGTCTTATAAACATACACGGGCAGCACGACAATCAGGACCTGCTCAACCCCGAAAAGCATATTGACATAATCGACGCGTTCGCCGAGTTGGAAGCCGACGTCGCGCAGTATTCGGCGATTTTTAGCGAGACTGCCGACGTCAAGCGGCAGATAAACGAAATATCCCGCACGGAACAGGACAAAACCAAGCGCATAGAGCTTTTGAGCTATCAAATTGACGAGATTGAAAAAGCAGAGCTTTCGCTCGAAGAAGAAAAAGAACTCAACGAGAAGCGTGTTTTTATGCGCAACAGCGAGAAGATACTTGATGCGATAAAGAACGCCTATGCGATAATCAGCGGCGACGGCGAGACGGACGGCGCGATGTCCATGCTTTTCACTGCGAGCGGACTGCTTGAATCGGTCGAGGGCATAAGCGGCGACATAGACGGCTGCGCGGCGCGCCTGTCCGAGGCGTATTACAACATAAATGACGTATCCTCCGAGCTTTCAAGCTATCTTGACAGCTTTGATTTCGATGCAGCCGAGGTCGCTGCTGTAGAGGAGCGGCTGGATTTGATTTACCGCATGAAATCCAAGTACGGCTCGACTCTTGAGGAGGTCTTGGCGTACTATGAGGACGCAAAGAAAGAACTTGAGGATATAACGCTCGCGTCCGAAAGACTGGACACGCTCAACTCACGGTTTGAAAAGCTCGTCGGAGAGCTGCGTGAGCGCGCCGAGAGAATCGAGAACGCTCGAAAAGCCGCCATACCCGTTTTCGAAAAGCGCATAATGGACGAGCTTTCGTTCTTAAATATGCCCGACGTTTCTTTTGTTGTCGATATTAAGACAGGTCAGCTGAACCGAAACGGACGCAACACCGTTGAATTTTTGGTCAGCGCAAACGCGGGGGAGCCGCCCAAGCCGATAAACCGCATTGCCTCCGGCGGCGAGCTTTCGCGAATCATGCTTTCGATTAAGAACGCGCTCGCGGACAAAGACAATATCGGAACGCTGATTTTTGACGAGATTGACACCGGCGTCAGCGGCTCGAGCGCCGGCAGGATTGGCAAAAAGCTTAAACAGTCCGCAAAAAGCCGTCAGACGATATGCGTCACCCATTCCGCACAGATTGCCGCGTATGCGGATGAGCACCTTTTCATACAAAAGAGCGTGCGTGACGGCAAGACCTTTACGCAGATAACCAAGCTGAACGACGAGGAGCGCGTGCACGAGCTTGCGCGTATAGTTTCGGGCGACAACGTGACCGCGACGGCGCTCGAAAATGCACGGGAGATGCTCTCGCTCGCGCGTGCTTGACAAAAACAAAGCGTTAGTGTAAACTGATGCTCAACATCAAAAAGGCTATGAAAAGGCAAGCAGTAGCGATAAGCAAACAAAGGCTCAGAGAGCTTTCGGTCGGTGCGAGAAAGCGATTTTGCTTAAAGTGAATTACAGCCTCGGAGCCGCGAAAGCCGTGAGCGCACGTTACAGCGCGGCGGGTTGTCTGACCCGTAGAGGGACGTTTTGTAAGAAGCGTCCGAAAAAAGGTGGTACCGCGTTTATAAACGCCCTTTTGCAGTTTTGCAAAGGGGCTTTTTATTATGAAAACAGGAGAAAAGAAAATGAACATCTATGACACGCTCGCCGAAAGAGGACTTATCGAGCAGACGACCGACGCTGAAAAAATCCGTGAGCTGCTCGGAAACGAGCAGGTCACCTTCTATATCGGCTTTGACGCGACGGCGGACAGCCTTCACGTCGGTCACTTCCTTCAGCTAGTAATTATGAGCCGTATGCAAAAGGCGGGACACCGCCCGATAATTCTGCTCGGCGGCGGCACGACCATGGTCGGCGACCCGACCGGCAAAACCGATATGAGAAAGATGATGACGCAGGAAACAATCGCGTACAACGCAGAGTGCTTCAAGCGTCAGATGTCCAAGTTCGTAGACTTCGAGACCGGCAACGCGATTGTCGTCAACAACGCCGACTGGCTGCTCGACGTGAAGTACGTCGAATTTCTGCGCGACGTCGGAGTACATTTCTCGGTCAACAAAATGCTTGCCGCCGAATGCTTTAAGACGCGGCTTGAGCGTGGACTTTCATTCCTTGAATTTAACTATATGCTCATGCAGAGCTTTGACTTCTATCATCTGTTCACCGATTACGGCTGCAAGATGGAGATGGGCGGCAACGACCAGTGGGCGAATATCCTGGGCGGTATCGAGCTTGTGAGAAAGAAATGCGGCGAGGAGGTCTACGGAATGACCTTTACGCTGCTGACTAACAAGGAAGGCAAAAAGATGGGCAAGACCGAGAACGGAGCGGTCTGGCTCGACCCGAACAAGACCTCGCCGTACGACTTCTTCCAGTACTGGAGAAACGTTGACGACGCGGACGTTTGCAAGTGCCTGCGTCTGCTGACCGACGTTCCGCTTGACGAAATTAACGCCTATGAGCAGCAAGGCGGCTCACAGTACAACGCTGCAAAAGAGCGTCTCGCCTATGAGCTCACACTGCTCGTGCACTCCAAGGAAGAAGCGGATAAGGCGCTTTCCGCCGCGCGCGCGCTGTTCGGAGGCGCGGGCGACAGCGAGCACATGCCCTGCACCCAGCTTAGTGCAAGCGACCTTACAGACGGCGCGATAACCGTGCTGGACCTGCTGACCAAGTGCGGGCTGACCGCCTCGCGCGGAGAGGGCAGACGGCTTGTCGAACAAGGCGGCGTTGTGATAGACGACGAGAAGGTGACCGACGGCTTTGCGCTCATAACCGCCGAGCGGCTTTCCTCCGACGGCGTGATAATCAAAAAGGGCAAAAAGGTGTTCCACAAAGCCGTTATCAATGGTTAAATATCACAAAATATTGCCATGACTATTGACGCAAGCGACAACGGGTAATAAAATAACGACAACAAAGCGAAGGCGCTGCCAATTCGGCGGCGCCTTCGCTATTTTTATTTCGGGAGGGAAAGAAAGAATGTACAATTCATCGGACGTATTGTGGACACTCGTCGCCGCATTTTTGGTTTTCTTTATGCAGGCGGGCTTCGCACTGTGCGAAGCGGGACTCACAAGGGCGAAGAACACCGGCAATATCCTCATGAAAAATATGATGGATTTCTGTATCGGCACGCCCTGCTTCTGGCTCATCGGCTTCGGGCTCATGTTTCTCGGCACCGGACCGCTGATTGGCGGTCTTGACCCGCTGATAACCGCTGACTATTCTTTTTTGGACAACGGCTTGCCGCTTTGGGTGTTCGTCATTTTCCAGACAGTGTTCTGCGCGACCGCGGCGACCATTGTTTCCGGTTCTATGGCGGAGCGCACCAACTTCAAGGCGTATTGTGTTTACTCCGCCGCAATCAGCCTCATCGTGTATCCGATAAGCGGTCATTGGATATGGGGAGGCGGTTGGCTTTCCTCGCTCGGCTTCCATGACTTTGCGGGCTCTACTGCGGTGCATTTTGTCGGCGGGATAACAGCGTTGCTCGGCGCGGCGCTGCTTGGTCCGAGAATCGGCAAGTACGGCAAAGACGGCAAGCCGCGCGCAATCCCCGGGCATAATCTGACAGCAATGGCTTTGGGCGTATTCATTCTTTGGTTTTGCTGGTTCGGCTTCAACGGCGGCTCGTCCATATCCATGACAGGGGACGAGACGATGAGCAATGTCGGGCTTATCTGCTTCAACACCAATCTTTGCGCTGCCGTCGCGACGGTGGTTACGATGTTAATCACATGGCTTCGCTACAAAAAGCCGGATGTCTCGCTTACCTTCAACGCCGCGCTGGCAGGACTGGTCGCAATAACGGCAGGGTGCGATGTTGTCACTCCGCTCGGCGCTTGCATAATCGGTGTTGTATCCGGCGTGCTCTGCGTTTTCGGCGTTGAATTCTTTGACAAGGTCGCAAAAATCGACGACCCCGTCGGCGCGGTCACGGTACATTGTCTCAACGGCGCTTGGGGAACGCTTGCAGTCGGATTGTTTTCAACAAAGAACGGTCTGTTCTACGGCGGCGGTTTCGCACAGCTCGGAACGCAGGCGCTCGGCGTCGTAAGCGTCGGCGTATATGTTCTGGTCGTGATGTTTGTAGTTTTCAAACTGATTGACAAGACAATTGGACTTCGTGTTTCGCAGCAGATTGAAATCGAGGGTCTTGACATTCACGAGCACGGACTTGCAAGCGCATATTCCGGCTTTGCGATTCAGGACGCGACCTATGCGCAGCTGTGCGAGAACGAGAACACAGACCTCGGCGAAGCTGATTTTGACAAAGCGACAGCCGCGCAAATCAATGCAGCGGTCTCAGTGACGGGTTCAGAGATTGCAAGCAGCGGAATGCACAAAGTCGTGATGATTGTCAGACTGGCGATGCTCGAACCGCTCAAAAATGCTCTCAACTCGATTGGTGTGAGCGGAATGACCGTTGCGCAGGTCATGGGCATGGGACTGCAAAAGGGTGCGGGCGAGCGCTATCGCGGCGTTGAAATGGACGCGACGCTGCTGCCCAAGGTAAAAGTCGAGGTCGTAGTCAGCAAGATTCCCGTACAGAAGGTCATCGACACTGCCAAAAAGGCGCTTTACACAGGACACATCGGCGACGGCAAGATATTCGTCTACGGCGTCGAGCGTGTGGTCAAGGTCAGAACGGGCGAGGAGAACTACGCAGCGCTTCAGGATGTTGAGTAAGAAACAGACACAATACACTCATTTTTGGGAGGGTGAAAACCCTCCCTTATTTTTTATGATTAGAGCGCAGCGATATATTGACAAGGATGAAAAATTCTGCTAAGATATTGAAGTTCTCGCTGGTGAGAACCCGCCTTATTGATTGCGCGGGCCTTTAGCTCAGTTGGTTAGAGCAACCGGCTCA
>CAYXRE010000007.1:25355-27862 GCA_964466125.1 uncultured Oscillospiraceae bacterium | reverse complement strand
CACCGAGATAATCGAAGCTAAACAGCGAGCCGTTGAGCTTTCCGAACAGCTGCAGACGGTCATGGACAACGTCAGCTGCGGCATCTGCGCAGCAGTAGTGAACGGCAGCGCCATTCGTTATATCTTTGCGAACGACCGCTACTTTGAACTGCACGGATACACAAAAGAGCAGTTCAACACCGAAATCGAGGACATCTCCAAACTGTTTCATCCCGACGACCGACAGCGCGTGCTAGACGCCGCGCGCGAGGTCAACGAGGTCGGCAAAGCAAAGCAGCTGGAGTACCGAATCATCTGCCGCGACAAAAGCGAGAGATGGATTCGTCTTGTGATTTCCACGCGGCGTTTTGAGGGCATCGACGAGCCGGTGCAGTTCAGCGTATGTAACGACATAACCGCCCAGAAGCTCGCGCTCGAGCAGGCAAGCGAAGCAAACGAAACCCTGCGGCTGATTATGGAAAACGTCAGCAGCGGCATATCCGCATCCGTCTTTGAAAACGGCGAGTTCAGATATATCTTCGCGAACGAGCAGTGCTTTTCCATCTACGGCTACACCCGCGAACAGTTCGACGCGGAGCTGCCCCGCGGCTTCACCGACCTTATACATCCCGACGACCTTGACATGGCGCTGCGCACGACCGAAAGTCATGAATCGGAGAATGCTCCGCCCTACGCGGTAAGCGAATTTCGCGCCTATCGCCGCGACGGAAGCCTTATATGGGTGCGCACCCACGGCTCTTTGTGCCGGCTTCGCGGAATAGATACGTCTGTGCACATTGCCGTGACTACCGACGTCACCAAGGAGAAAGAGGACGGACGGCATATTCGGGCGCTCAACAAAAATCTTTGCGATATGATGAACGACATCCCCGGCGGCTTTGCGAGGGTGCGCGTAAACCCCGACTACACCCTTTCGACCGAATTCGTGAACGAGCCGCTGTGTCGGCTTCGCGGCGCGAGCGAGCAGGAAATCATGCGTTCGGACAACACGGACGCGACGTACACAGTGCATCCCGACGACCGCGAGATGGTGCGCAAGGCGCTGGAGCATACCATGCGCACGGGCGAGACGTGCAATGAGCAGTATCGGCTGCTTCGCGCAAACGGAGAATACATCCGCGTAAACGCTTTCGGGCGCATATCCGAGGACGAGGCAGGCGGAACTCATCTCAATGTTTATTACACCGAGCTCAACGACGAACAGAAAAGAGAGATGACGCTGCACGAGACCCTGCCCTTTGTGCTGAACGCCATAATGAAGTACTCAAATGACCTGGTGTTCGCGAAGGATAAGAATTACAAGTATATCTGCTGCTCCCCTGCCTTCGTGAAGTTCACCCGCCAGCAATCCGAAAGCGACGTTATCGGGCGGGACGACTACGACTTTTGGACCAAAGAGGAGGCTGACCACTTCCGCGCCGACGACGAGCGGCTGTACAATCTCGGCGAGCCGCTTATCGACTATATCGAGCCGATTCCCTCCGACGACGGAATACAGCACTACTGTTCGACTTCAAAATATATACTTCACGACACACACGGCAACGTAATCGGTATGTACGGAATCGGGCGGGACGTAACGCTTGAGCTCACCTCCTTTGAGCAGCTCAAGCTGCTGACGGACAGCATTCCCGGCGGACTTGCGTCCTATGTCGCCACGCCGAACGAAGTGCGAATCCGCTACTTCAACGACGGCTTTTGCCGTATGTTCGGCTACACGCGCGAGGAGTACGAGCGCATAAGCGGCACAAGCGTTACCTCCATAACCTTTGAGGAGGATATTCCGGTTATTACCGCCGCAATGAAAAACGCAATGAGGTACGATACACCCGTTGACTGCACCTATCGCGTGCATATAAAGGACGGCGGTTTTAAGTGGGTCAACCTCAAAGCAAACATCGCGCTTCGAATCGGCGACGAATGCAACTTCAACGCGGTCATCTTCGACGTGACCGAGCAAAAGCTCGCCGAGCAGACGGCGCAAATCCACGAAGCGGAAATGCGCCTTGCGATGTCCCGACTCGGCAAGGTGCTTTGCGAGTACGACTCAAGCGCGCATACGCTCACTATTCCCGAGGCGTTCTCCCGACAGTTCGGTCTGCCCTCGGAGATAGCGGACGTGCCCAACAGCATCATCGAATCCGGCGCAATCGACGAGGAAACGCTGCCCGCCTACCGCGCGATGTACGACGCAATACTTCGCGGCGACGAGACCGGCAGTGCGGAGTACCGCGACTGTCGAATTGACGGAAGCTTGCGCTGGGAGCGCGCCGAGTTCTCGACCATTTTTGACGCACAAAGAAAGCCCATTAAAACGATAATTGCGATAGAGGACACCACCGAACAGCATATAAAATATGAGCTTGAACGCCAGCGCCCGACGCTCGGCGAGGAAAACCTGCTGGTGCACGCACTGTTTAACCTGACCACAGGCGAGACGCTGGACTACGCTTATGCGGACGGCACACAGGTGCCGCAGGAGGAGCGCACGGCGTTCACCTACGGCG
>CAYXRE010000007.1:22663-25345 GCA_964466125.1 uncultured Oscillospiraceae bacterium | reverse complement strand
AGACAGTCTTGACACTCTGCTTATCGACGAGCGTGAGCGCGAGCTGTACCGCGAGCTCAACGACCCCAAAAAGCTGCTTGAGCGGTATGAGAACGGAGAAACCGAGCTTTCCATTGATTATCGCAGACAGCTTACAAGCAAACAGATTATCTGGGCGCGCAATATTCTTCGCATGGTGCGCAAGCCCGGGGGCAGCGACATACTGTTGTTCGAATACTGCTACAACATCGAACAGGAGAAGCTGCGCGAGCTGATGTACGGCGCATTGGTCAACTCGAGCTACGACTACATAGCGCGCGTGAACGGCAAAAACCGCAGCTTTACTGCGGTCACGAGCGACAAGGTCGAATACCCGCTGCCGCCGCAAAGCGCGGATGACATCGACGAGTTTGTAAAAAACGTTGCAAGCGAATACATACATCCCGACGACCGCGAGATGGTGATTGAGAACGCCTGCCTTGAGGGCATAAAGCGCAACCTCGCCAAGCGCGACCGCTATCAGTTCACCTGCCGGATGCTTTTGCCGGACGGCTCCATTCGCGTAAAGAAGCTGACCGAGTATTATCTTGAGCGCAGCATGGACATTCTCGTCGTAACGCGCGAGGACGTGACGCAGATTGTGCTGGAGGAGAGCAAAAAGAACGCCCAGCTCGCCCGCGCGCTTGAGGCGGCAAATCAGGCGAGCAGCGCCAAGACCCAGTTCTTGTCACGCATGAGCCACGAGCTGCGCACGCCGATGAACGCGATTATCGGACTGGCGGAGCTGTCCTCCGGCGACCTGCACGACCCCAAGCTGATGTCGGACAACATCACAAAAATCGGTATGTCGGCGCGCTACCTGCTTTCGATTATCAACGACATACTTGAAATGTCCCGCATAGAAAGCGGCAAAATGTCGCTCACCGTGACCCGCTTTGATTTTGAGCAGTTTTTGAGCGGACTGAGCGCTATAGTTTACGCGCAGGCGGCGGCAAAGGGCGTCGATTACGACGTCATATTCCGCAGCACTCTGGAGACCGAGTATATTGCAGACCCGGTAAAGCTGCAGGAGATACTGGTCAACCTGCTCGGAAATGCGGTCAAATTTACGCCGAGCGGCGGACATATAACGCTGTCGGTCGAGCAACTTCGGCGCGATGAAAACACCGCAACGCTGCGTTTTGAAGTCAGCGACACGGGCATCGGTATCGACAGCGATTTCATCGCCAAGCTGTTCGAGCCTTTCTCGCAAGAACAGCAGAACCTGACCTCGTCGTCCACCGGCACGGGACTGGGACTTGCAATCACAAAATCGCTCGTGGAAATGATGGGCGGGCATATCGGCGTGACGAGCGTCAAGAACCAAGGCTCTCGGTTTACAGCGGACATTCAAGTCGAGATTTTCCGCGGCGCGCGTCCGCTGTGCTCACTGAATACACACCAGCGGCTTGACGGGCTTCGCATTCTTACCGTTGACGACAACCGCGAGGTCGGCGAGGGCGTATGCATAGTGCTCGCCGCACTCGGTATTCACGCCCACAGCGCACAGTCGCTTGAAAACGCGCTTGAGCTTGCGCTTGAGACGTACGCAAACAATAACGGCTATGACGTTGTAATCGTCGGCGCAGGCTCCTTCGGCAGCGGCGCGATTGAAACGGTACGAAAGCTGCGGGAAGCGCTCGGACCGGACGTCAAGCTCATCTACTCTGCCTATGACCGACGCGAGGGCGAGCTTCAAGCAAAACAGGAGGGTGCCGACTGCTTCATTGAAAAGCCGCTTGCTCCTTCCGTGCTCTCGGAAGCAATCAGAAAGCTGTTCGGTGTGACGGGCGACGAAATCGCAGGCATAAGCGTACAAACGCAGACGGCGGAGCTTCGCGGCAGACGGCTGCTGCTCGCGGAGGACAACGACCTCAACGTCGAGATTGCAAAAAGACTGCTAGAGCGTTCGGGAGCGCAGGTCACCGTTACGCGAAACGGGCTTGAGGCGGTACACGCCTTTTCGGATTCACAGCCCGGCGACTTCGATGCAATACTAATGGATATACGTATGCCGGTCATGGACGGCTTGAGCGCCTCGCGGAGCATACGCGCGCTGAAGCGACCGGACGCCGCTAGCGTGCCGATAGTCGCGATGACGGCGAACGCTTTTGATGAGGACGTCGAGCTTTCGCTTGCAAACGGTATAAACGCGCACCTCGCAAAACCCATCGAGCCCCAGCTCATGTTTCGCACGCTCAAAGAGCTGATTGACAAGCAAGCGTAAACAAAGGTCATCGGCTTTTGTAATCGACGATAAGCTATACTCAGCTGATTAAACCCATTTAACAACAAAGCTCCCCTTCGCCTATGACGAAGGGGAGCTTTTTACAGCTGAGGGCTTATGTTCCTGACTGCGCACTCCTTCGCATAGCCAGGAACTGACATTCAGCGGCAAAGCGGCAGGACTGCTAAGCGCTGTTGTTTAAGGCGGCTGATTGAACTGATTCGTATATTGCAAATTACTGCTGATAAATCGAACAACGTGTTTCCTTTCGCTTGCTTGAAAAAGGTAAGAATACAGGCATTATAATCGTCTGTAAAAACCGACAGATTTTTTTCAAAAAGCTATTGACAAGAGCAAAACTCGGATGTATGATAACAACTGTTATGTAACAGCTGTTATTAATCCCTTGGAGGTGATGTGTTGCCGCCTAAAGCCAA
>CAYXRE010000007.1:0-22653 GCA_964466125.1 uncultured Oscillospiraceae bacterium | reverse complement strand
GTTTGAGATTATACGTGAGCTCGGGGTCGAAAGCGTAAACGCGCGGACGCTCGCCAAGCGGCTTGAGTGCTCGACGCAGCCGGTCATGTACCATTTTTCGAGCGTTGAGGAAATCAAGCGCGAAGCGTATAAAAAGGCGGACGAATACCACAGCCGCTGTCTTATGGACATACGCGAGTGCGAGTATGAGCCGATGGTGCAAATCGGGCTTTCCTACGTCCGCTTCGCCGCGACCGAGAAAAATCTGTTCAAGTTCCTTTTTCAGTCCGCCCACTTCTCGACCCAGACGCTGGACGGACTTGCAGACAGTGAGGAAATCCGCCCGCTTATCGAGATGACCGCGCAAATGCAGGGCATCGACTTTGAGCGCGCAAAGCTGTTGTTTGTCACCCGCTTTCTGACCATGCACGGAATCGCGAGTATGCTTGCGAACAACTCCATGGTCTACGATGAACCGTATATTCTGTCCTTGGTACAAAACACTTAAATTATAACGGAGAAAAGAAAATGAAGAAAATCAAAGAAATGAAAGAAATAAACCTCGCACTGATATTAATTGTCGTATATGTAGTGCTCATGAGCGTGTGCGAGAACCTCGGGGCAGGTCTGGAAACGCCCTCTGCCGTAACTGCGCCCGCCGCGGTCGTGCTCAGTGCAGTTGTATGCTTTTTGGTAAGCAAGCTCGGGCGTTGGAGCTACTACGGCTTTAACTCTCTCAAAAACATTCCCATGGCAAAGGTGCTGTTTTTGCTGCCGATGATAGTGCTTGCAACGCTCAATCTCTGGAACGGCTTTATGAATCACAACACGCTTGCGGAGAACGTGCTTTACATAATCTTCATGCTCTTCGTCGGATTTTTGGAGGAGATCATCTTCCGCGGTTTCCTCATGCGCGCACTGATGAAGGAAAACGTCGTCAAGGCGATCGTTATCTCGAGCGTGACCTTCGGGCTCGGACACATTGTCAATCTGCTCAACGGAGCAGAGCTTGCGTCAACGCTGCTGCAGCTCGTCTACGCCATCGCGATCGGGTTCATGCTGTCCGTGTTCACCGTCAAGACCAACAACATAATCCCCTGCATCATATTCCACGGATTGTTCAACGCACTGGGCGTCTTTTCCAACACCGAGAACACAACATTCGGGTATGAGATAGTTCTTTGCCTGGTAATAACTGCGGTGTGCGGCGCATACGCGCTGTGGATGTACAAAAAAATACCGACTCCCGCCAACGTAAGCGCCGAGTAAGTATTCCCATTGATTCAAACCATTTCCCCGCCCTTGGCTTTTGCCGAGAGGCGGGGTTTTCATATTTGTGCATATACCATCAAATGTCGCGTCACAAGTGCGAAAAAGCACTCATTTCAATTGACACCGCAAGGCAAAAATTATAAGATTAATATACTTCATTTTAGGGGCGCAGACGTTTGTACACACTTTTTGACAAAACCAAATGCGGGCATCTCCCGCGCTCGCTCGTTGAGCGTTACCGCACCGCCGACGGACCGGCGCTGAAGGTCGCGCTGTACCTTATGTGCAACGAGAGCGCGGACGAAAAAAGCCTTGCCCAGGAGCTTTCCATGCCCGAACAAACCGCCGAACGCGCGCTGAAATTCTGGCTGAGCGCGGGTCTTATCGTCGTGCAGCAAGAAAATTCGCCGCCCTCCCCCGTCAGTGTAAAAAAGGTCGCCGCTCCCAAAGCGCCGCTCACGCCCGCGAGGATAAACGAGCTTTCGCTGCGTGACCCCGGCGTCGCCGCGCTTATGCAGGAGACACAGGCGATAGTCGGACGCACGCTGGACAGCTTTGAAAGCAAGCTGCTGCTTGAGACTTACGAAAACAGCGCGCTGCCGGTGGACGTGCTGCTGACCGTCGTGGCATACGTCGCGCCGCGGCTTCGCAGCAAGCGTTCGCTCATGACCGCCGTCTCCCACACCGCCGAGGACTGGGCGGAGCAGGGCGTCACCGACGGACAGGCAGCGGGCGAATACATAAAGCTGCTTGAGACGCGCGAGCAGCGCGAAAAGCAGGTGGCGCTGTCGCTCGACACGCCGGACGCCGTTTTCACCAAGCCGCAAAAGGCGCATATCGCGCGCTGGTTTGAGGAATACGGCTACAATGCGTCCTTCGTTCGTGAAGCGTATCTTCGCACCGGCAACAGCTCGGTGCCCTACATAAGCTCGGTGCTCAAAAGCTGGCACAACAAAGGCTACAAGCGGCTTCGCGACATTGAGCAGGAAAGCTGCAACGCGCCCGCGGTCTCCTCGCGCAGCAACGGCGCAAAAAGCTCCGGCGGCTCGCTGCTAGCGGCCGCTATCAAAAAACGCGGCGACGGAGGTGACGAGTAATGGCTTTTTCTTCGCAAGCGCGCGAATACGCACTCGCAGCCCTCGCCGAGCGCAGACTGCAAAGCTCGATTGCGAGCGACGAACGCAAGAGCCGTATTTACGCGGCTGTCCCCGAGCTTGAGCACATACAGCAGGATATATCCGCCCTGGCGATTAAGGCGCTTGAAACGGCGCTCGCGGACGGACAAAACGCCAAAACCGACAGCTTCAAGTCACAGATGTCCGCGCTCGAAAATCGGCAGAAGGAACTGCTTGCCGCGAACGGCTACGCACCGGACTCGCTTGGCGTGCGCTACCGCTGCGCCGTGTGCTCGGACACCGGCGTGAAACCTGACGGCAGCGTATGCGAATGCTACAAAAAGCTCGCGAGCGAGTACTCACAGCGGGAAATCAACCGCCTTTCGCCGCTCAGCTTGTGCTCGTTCGATACCTTCTCTCTCAATTATTACTCAAACGACGTCAACGCGGAATACGGGGTCAGCCCGCGCGACAACGCGAGGAAAAACCTCAATTTCTGCGTCGGCTTTGCCCGCTCGCTCCCGCAAAGCTCCCGCAATCTGCTGATGCTCGGCGACGCGGGACTCGGCAAGACGCACCTTGCGCTGAGCATTGCAAACGAGGCGCTGCGCGCCGGCTGCTCGGTGGTGTACTGCTCTGCGGCGGGGATTCTGCGCCAAATCGAGTCCGAGCACTTTGACCGCACCAGCGCGGAAAACACGCTGGAAAACCTCAAAAGCTGTCAGCTTCTCGTGCTCGACGACCTCGGCGCGGAATTTGTGACCCCGTTTGTCGTCTCGGCGCTTTACGACCTGATAAACTCCCGAATAAACGCGCGCAGACCGACCGTTTACACAACCAATCTGCTTGACGAGCAGGCGCTCACCCGCCGCTACACCGAAAAAATCTGCTCACGGCTCATAGGCACGAGCGAGATACTTCCCTTCTTCGGAGACGACATAAGGCTTATCAAGCAGCGCGAACAATAGCTTATAGAAAACGCCCGCAGCTCTCAATTGAGATTCGCGGGCGTTTTGTCGTGTAATTAACCCTGACGTACTTCGCCTAGCTTTTCCGCCGCACGAAGAAACGCAAGACGGGAGGCGGCAAGGCTTATGCCGCCTTGTATATACGCGATATACGGCGGACGTATCGGCGCATCGCAGGAAAGCTCGATGGACGAACCGCAGGTAAACGCCCCCGCCGCCATTATGACCTTGTCGGTGTAGCCGGGCATCTCCCACGCCTCGGGCACGGCGAAGCTGTCGACGGGAGAGCAGCTCTGTACAGCCTCGCACAGCGCACTCAAGCCCTGCTCACACCCGAAGGTCACGGCAGTTATAATATCGCCGCGTGCGGCGTCATACTCTGGCTGAACGCGGTATCCGAGTGAGGAGAACAACGCGCTTGCGTAAACCGCGCTTTTCAGCGCGCTCGCGGTAACGCCGGGCGCCATGTACAGCCCCAGATACAGTTCGCGCAGTCCGCTTGGGAAGCAGCCGATTTCCCTGCCCGTTCCCGGCGCGGTGAGGCGGTTCGCGCAAAGCTCCACGAGCCGCGCGCTGCCCGCTATGTAGCCGCCGGTCTGCGCGACGGCGCCGCCGGCGTTTTTGATGAGCGAGCCGACAATCAAGTCGGCGCCGTGCTGTGTCGGCTCGGTCTTTTCGAGAAATTCGCCGTAGCAGTTGTCCACGAGCACGATTATGTTCGGCTGAACGGTTTTCGCCGTGCTTGCTATTTTCTCAATATCCTCGCAGCAAAATGCGCGGCGGTCGGCATAGCCGCGCGAGCGCTGAATGTGCAATACCTTTGCCGTGCGTGCCTTTTGCGCAATCAGCTCATAGTCCGGCTCGCCGTCCTTGAGCGGGCATTCGTCGTATTTGACGCCGAACTCCGCGAGCGAGCCGAGTCTTTCATCCGAAAGCCCGATGACGCTCTCAAGTGTGTCGTAGGGCTTCCCTGTCGCCGCAAGCAGCGTGTCGCCCGGGCGCAGCACGCCGAACAGCGCGACGCAAAGCGCGTGGGTGCCGCTCATGAACTGGGCGCGGCAAAGCGCGTCCTGTGCTCCGACGACCTGCGCGAACACCCTGTCGAGCAGATCGCGCCCGACGTCGCCGTAGCCGTAGCCGTTGGAGCCTGCGAAATGCTGCGCTCCGACCTTGTTTTGCGTAAACGCCCTGAGCACCTTGAGCGAGTTGTAGTCCGCCGTTTCGTCAATTTTCTCAAACTGCGCGCGGCAGCGGGTCATAGTCTTTTCATCCAGCTCCCGCAGCTTCGGCGAAAGCGGAAATATCGTTTCAAACATCAGCTAAATACTCCGTTGCGAGCTTGACGAGCTTTCTCGCGTTGTCAATGTCGCGCGTATCGACGGTCGATATCGCGGTGTGAATGTTGCGTCCGCTCACGGAGATTCCCGCGACGCGGGCGCCGGCTGCGGCGGTGTGAATGCTGCTCGCGTCGGTCCCGCCGGACATTCGGGTCTTGCTTTGGTACGGAATGCCGTTTTCGCGCGAAATCGAACACAGCGCGTCAAACAGCTTTTCGTCGTATATCGTCGCGCCGTCCATGAAGCTGATGACGGGTCCTTCGCCCTGAACGCAAATGCGCTGCTCGCCGCGAAAGCCCGCGTTGTCCGCGCCGCCCGCAACATCGAGAATCAGCGCGCAGCCGGGACGCACCGCAAACGCGGCGGTTTTTGCCCCGCGAAGCCCAAGCTCCTCTTGCACGGTGAACGCAAAGCAGACGTCGCACGGCAGCTCCTCGCTCATAAGCTCAAGCATGAGCGCGCAGCCAAGCCGGTCGTCCAGCGCTTTTGCCGCAATTTTGTTGTCGCCCATACGCGAAAACTCGGTATCGAACACCGCGGCGTCGCCGAGGCGGATATGCTCAAGCGCCTGCTGCTCGGATAAAGCACCGATATCGACGTACATATCCTCAAGCTTGGGCGGCTCGTCGCTCTCTTTTCGCAGGTGGGACGGGCAGTGTCCGAGCACGCCGCGCAGACCCGAGCGCGGAAAATACAGCGTGCGTCCGGCGAGTGTCTGGGGATACACTCCGCCGACGTTGATGACGCGAAGAAGCCCCTCCTGCGTCACATAGTTGACCATAAAGCCGACCTCGTCCATGTGCGCGGCTATCATAAGCGGCGCGGCAGGGGTCTTTCTGCCTTTCTTGCGAACTATCAGGTTACCCATGGCGTCGCGCCATATATCGTCGGAATACTGCGAGGCAATGCGCTGTATCTCGTCGCGAACAACGTCCTCCCTGCCGGAAATTCCGGGCAAAGAGCAGAGCTTTTCAAGAGTAGTATAGAAATCCATCAGCGCTCCTTTCCGCAAACGAGTGCAAGCAGTTTAGCCGTGTTTTCGATGTCGCAAAGCGCGGCGGTCTCCACAGGATGGTGCATGAAGCGCACGGGTATCGACAGCAGCGCCGTCGCGCGTCCGGCAGCGGCTACACTTATGCGGTCGGCGTCGGTGCCTGTCGCGCGCGCCGGCTGAACCGAAAGCTGGTACGGAACGCCGTTTTGCTCAGCGCAGTCGATTATCTCGTTTGTAAAGCGCTCGTCGAGCACCGAGCTGATGTCTATCTCGACGCCCTTTCCCATTTCGCTGCCGTCCTTCTTTTCAACGTCGGGCGAAATGGCAAAGCCCGCGTCTACAGCTATCGTATAATCTGCCTCGGTCGCAAATGCCGCCGTGCCCGCTCCCTGTCCGCCTGTCTCCTCGCGGGAGGAGAAGATGAGCTTGACGCCGTTTTCACAGCCCGAGGACTTGAGCTGTGCTGCGGCGAGAATAAGCGATGCGCAGCCTACGCGGTCGTCCAGCGCGGACGCCGCCACCACATCCGAAAGCAGCATGAACGCGCGCGAGGGCATACATATCTGCGCGCCGATATTGATTTTGTCCGACGGTTTTTCAAAGCCTGTTTCGACAAACAGCTCGTCCAGCTTGGGCATTTTGTAGTCCTTGGTCGGCGCGGAATTGTGCGGCGCAGCAGGATACGGGAACGGCGCGCCGACGGCGGCGCGAACGACCGAGCCGTCCTTTGCGCTGATTTGCACCTCGCTGCCCATAAGGCAGTCTGCGTCCAAGCCGCCGACCTTCGCCATGTGAAGGAAGCCGTCTTCGGTGAAGCTTGAAACCATCATGCCGATTTTGTCCAGATGCGCTTCGAGCGCAATGGTCTTTGCGCCCGCCTTCGGCTCGCAGACGGTAAATATCAGGTCGCCGAGCGCGTCGCGCTCATACGGAAACTCGGACAGAAGTTCGCATACCCTCTCGCGAATCTCGTCCTCGCGCCCGGACACGCCGCGCGCGGTGCATAGTTTTTGTATCGGTTCAAAGGTCGTCACAGTTCACTCACCAATCTTTTGAAGTGTTCGCCGCGCTGCTCGAAGTTGGCATACAAATCGAAGCTCGCGGACGCGGGCGACATAAGTACCACGTCGCCGTTTTGTGCGATTTCATCGGCGCGCCTGACGGCGTGCTCGAGGTCGGGAACGGTCTCGATAATCAGTCCCGATTCCGCAAAGCCCTCGCAGTTCTCCGTTTCACGTCGAATCACGGGTCCCGTCGCGCCGAGCAGTATCAGCCGCTTCACGCTTTTTAGTATCTCGGGCGCGAGCGGCGCGTAGGATATTTTTTTGTCATAGCCGCCCGCTATCAAAATCAACTTGTCGTCAAACGAACGCAGACCGGCTATCGTGCGCGTCGGCGATGTGCCAATCGAGTCGTTGTACCAGCGAACGCCGTCCTTTACGCGGGTCAGTTCGATGCGGTGCTCGACGCCCGCAAAACTGCTTGCGACCTCGCGAATCACCTCGTCGGACACGAGCGACATCACAGCCGCCGCCGCAGTCGTCACGTTCTCCTTGTTGTGCTCGCCGGGCAGCTTGATGTCGTTGAGGTCCATAATCACGCTCTCGCTGCCGTGAACGCATTTTATGAGCTGCTTTTGCTCATTCATATACGTTCCGTTGTCCACCGCATTGCAGCGGCTGAACCAACGCAGCTCGCCGCGCACGTCGGACGCCATTGCTCGGGTAATCTCGTTTTCGGCATTGAGTATCGACACGGAATTTTCGGATTGATACAGCAATATGTTGCGCTTGGCGTCGATGTATTCTTGCATATCCTTGTGGTGGTCGAGGTGATTGGGAGCCATGTTGGTCACGACGGCTATGTCGGGGCTTCGTTTCATGGAAATAAGCTGGAAACTGGACAGCTCGACGACCGCAATGTCGTCGGTCTTTACCGAGTCGATAATCGGCAGCAGCGGTATGCCGATATTGCCGCCGAGGTGGACAGTGTACCCTGCACGCTCAAGCATACGCGCGATGAGAGTTGTGGTGGTGGTCTTTCCGTCGCTGCCGGTCACGCCGATTATCCGCGCGGGGCATAGCTCAAAAAAGGTCTCCATCTCCGAGGTCACATTCACCCCCGCGGCGACCGCCGCGAGTATCTCGGGCTTGGTGTAGTCGATTCCGGGCGAGCGAAAAACAACGTCGGCGTCGCATAGCGAGGACAGATAATCCTTGCCGAGAATGAAGCTCACGCCGAGCGCCTGCGCTTCGTCGCCGAACTCTCCGAGAGCGGCGCGGTCCTTTTTGTCGCACAGCGTAACGCGTGCGCCGAGCGACGCGAATTTCTTTATCAGTTCGCGGTGGCTGACTCCCGCGCCGAGAAAGTAGACCTTTTTGCCCTTGAGCCACTCGTAGTATTCGCCGACCGTTTGATTCATTTGAATTTGCTCCCGTCGTATTATTTGCCCGCACAAAGCCGTTTAACCGCGGCGTGCGTTAATTAATTATTAAAACAGACAGATTCCCGCCCGCTTTGATGGGCGTCGAATCTGTCTTTGGAAATACCCGCGCGGGTTTTGGGCTATTTCGTCCGCGCGCGCCGTGAAGGCGTGCGCGGACTCGTTTGGCTGGGCCGGCTGGATTTGAACCAGCGGAATGACGGAGTCAAAGTCCGTTGCCTTACCCCTTGGCTACGGCCCAATATTTGCTTTGCAGCGGCTAAAATATTATACAATAATCCGAGCGCTTTGCCAACAGTTTTTTGCGTGAAAAGGTCGGTTTTGTAAAGAGAGTTTTCGCAATGGCGGGTTTTGCCGAGCGCTAAGCCAAAGAATATCCCACTTTGGCTCGTAAACGGACGACTGCAGCGTGTAGCGGCGGAAAATCACTCTTGCCTGCGCGCGCGTTCACTCACCCGCTCGGATTAATGCAAAATAGAAAAAACACGCCCGAAAGCGTGTTTTTGCGCCGCGCAATGCGACGTGGGGTGGTTAGAGGGATTCGAACCCTCGACCCCCAGGGCCACAACCTGGTACTCTAACCAACTGAGCTATAACCACCATTTATGCTTTTCAAAAGGAAAACGGGCTACAAAGTCCGCTTAGATACTATATAACATTTGCGCTCATTATGTCAAGCAAAATGCGAGTTTTTCGGCGTTCGCACATCATGCAGAAGGTCCGGCAAAAAGCCGGACCTTCCGAATGCGAAGCTGATGTTCAGCTTTCGAGCACATACTGGTTGAGCACGGTCTCGAGGTACTCCTGACGTCCCGATTCGTTGGGGGTCACGCCGTTGACGAGAGCGTATGCCTCAAGTTCCTTGAAGCCGACGCGTCCGAGCGTGATGTCCTTGCCGATGCCGGTGTTGTAAGAGGAATATCTCTTGGATTTGAACTGCTCATAAACGCCGTCCTCGATGAGCTTGGCGGCAACGCGCAGACCCTTTGCGAAGGTGTCCATTCCCGCGATGTACGCAAGGAACAGGTCGTCGTCCGCGAACGAGCCGCGGCGAATCTTGGCGTCGAAGTTGAGTCCGCCGCTTTTGAAACCGCCGGCAAGCAGCACTTCATACATCGCAAGCGTCGTGTCGTAGACATTGGTCGGGAACTGGTCGGTGTCCCAGCCGAGCATCGGGTCGCCCATGTTCGCGTCCACCGAGCCGAACACGCCGTTTATGCGCGCCATGTTGAGCTCATGCTGGAAGGTATGGGCGGCGAGTGTCGCGTGGTTCGCCTCGATGTTCATCTTGAAGCTGTTCTCAAGCCCGTACTTGCGCAGGAACGCGAGAACCGTCGCAGTGTCAAAGTCATACTGGTGCTTGGTCGGCTCCTTGGGCTTGGGCTCGATTAGGAACTGTCCGCTGAAGCCGATATCGCGCGCGTAATCCACCGCCATGCGAAGCAGCCGCGCAAAGTTGTCCAGCTCCAGCTCGGTGTCGGTGTTCAGCAGCGTCTCATAGCCCTCGCGTCCGCCCCAGAACACGTAGTTCTCGCCGCCGAAGCGCATTGTCAGCTCGATGGCTTTCTTAATCTGCGCGGCGGTAAAGGCGAAAACGCTCGCGTTGCAGGAGGTCGCGGCGCCGTGTACGAACTTTGCGTCGCCAAAGCAGTTGGAGGTTCCCCACAGGCACTTTATGCCGGTGCGGTCCATCTCCGCAGTAATTACGTCGGCTATCTCGTCAAGCGTCTTGTTTGTGTCGAGCAGGCTCTCCGAGCGCGGAGCTATGTCCGCGTCGTGAAAGCAGAAGTAGCCAAGCCCGAGCTTCTGCATAAACTCAAACGCCGCGTAAACGCGCTCCTTGGCGCGGGAAACGTCGTCGGTCGCCTTCATGTCCCACGGACGGAACACGGTAACTCCGCCGAACGGGTCCACCCCGCGATAGGTGAAGGTATGCCACCATGACATCGCAAAGCGAAGCTGGTCCTTCATCTTTTTTCCGGCTATCGTCGCGTCCGGGTCGTAGTATTTGAATGAAAACGGGTTTTTGCTCTTGGGTCCTTCGTACTCGATTTTGCCGACGCTTTCAAAGTATGCCAACTCATTCCCTCCTTAGGTTGTAGCTTTCGCCGCCTTGCGGTTGGAAACAACGTCGAAGATAACGGCTATAAGAAGAACGATACCCTTGACGACCTTCTGATAGTTGGAGTCAACGCCGATGATGTTCATTCCCAGGTTCAGAACACCCATGAGGATGGCGCCGATTATCGCGCCGCCGACCTTGCCGACGCCGCCGTATGCGGACGCGCCGCCTATGAAGCAGGAGCCTATGGCATCCATCTCATAGCTGGTACCTGCCTGCGGGTTGGCGGAGGTAAAGCGAGCCGCGACGACCATTGCCGCAAAGGCGCTCAGGAAGCCCATGTTGGCGTAAGCTGCGAAGTAAATCTTGTTGGTGTCGATACCGGAAAGCTTGGTCGCCTTCTCGTTGCCGCCCAGAGCATAGAAGTGACGCCCAAAGGTGGTCTTGGAGGTGATGTAGGAATAGATGAGCACTATAACCGACAGCCAAAGCAGAATGTAGGGAACGCCGCGGTAATTCGCGAGCGAAATCATCACAGCCATGATGACTATGCAGATAATCGCAAGACGTCCGTAGAAGTTCAGCGGCTTTTCGGTCTTGTAGCCCTTCTTGATTTTCTTGATGTTGCCGAACACTGCAAACAGCACATAGACCACGCAGGCAACCGCGCCGAAGATTATTGCGGACATCTTTACGGTGCCGTCGTCAAGTCCGGGGATGTTGACGTAGTCGTTGAACATGGAAAGGAATTCCGCCGGGAAGCCGGAAATGGTAAGTCCGCCGAGTATCGCCTGAGCTAGTCCTCTGAAAAGAAGCATTCCGGCAAGGGTGGTGATGAAAGGAGGTATGCGGACGTAGGCTATCCAGAAGCCCTGCCAAACGCCTATCGCAAGACCCACGAGCAGGCACACGCCCATTACGAGGTACATATTCCAGTGCAGCTGAGCCATGAGCACGCCGGCGATTGCGCCGACGAAGCAGACGACCGAGCCGACCGAAAGGTCTATGTTGCCTCCGGTCAGTATGCAAAGCAGCATACCGACGGCGAGGATAACGACATAGGAGTTTTGCATTATAAGGTTGTTTACGTTCTGCGGGAGAACCATCTTGCCGCCGGACTCGACGGTGAAGAATATGTACACGAGCACCAGAGCGATTATCATCGTGTTCTTGAGCAAAAAGCTCTTCACACGCTCGAGCGCCGGATTCGCAGCGCCCTTGGTCTTAATCGAATCATTTTTAGCGTTCATCAGTTCTCTTCTCCTTTACTGGCTAACAGGATTTTGGACATAATCTTTTCCTGCGTCGCTTCCTCGGCGGTAAACTCCGCTACCATCTTGCCCTCGTTCATGACGTAGATACGGTCGCACATTCCAAGTATCTCCGGCATTTCCGAGGAAATGAACACCACTGCCTTCCCCTCGGCGACAAGATTGTTGATTATGCAGTATATCTCGTACTTCGCGCCGACGTCGATTCCGCGCGTCGGTTCGTCCATTATCAGTATCTCGGGGTCTGCGAACATCCACTTTGCGAGCAGCACCTTTTGCTGGTTGCCGCCCGACAGATTGCCGACGTTCTGCTCGACGCCCGGGCACTTGGTTCCGAGCTTATCCTTGTACTCGACTGCGACGTTGTATTCGAGGTCGTGGTCGATTACGTTGCGGCGGCTTATCTTGTCCAGACGCGCGAGCGTTGTGTTCACGCGAATGGGGTTGGAAAGTATCAGTCCGTTGCCCTTGCGGTCCTCGGTCACGTATGCGAGCCCGTGCTTGATGGCGTCGCTTGCGTTCTTGAGGTGGACCGTTTTTCCGTTGAGCTTGAGCTTGCCGCTGATGTTGGTGCCGTAGCTCTTGCCGAACAGGCTCATCGCAAGCTCGGTGCGCCCGGCTCCCATGAGTCCCGAGATGCCTATGACCTCGCCGCGGCGAACCTTGAAGGATACGTCGTCGACCACCTTGCGCTCGGAGTACAGCTCATGGTAGACCGTCCAGTCATCGACCTCCATGATGACCTCGCCGTCCGTCTTGCGCTCACGCGCCGGGAATCGGTTGGTCAACTCGCGTCCGACCATGCCCTTGATTATGCGGTTTTCATCGACAGCCTCGGTGCCGCGGTCGAGCGTCTCGATAACGGCGCCGTCGCGGATTATCGTTATCTTGTCCGCAACATAAGAGATTTCGTTGATTTTGTGGGAAATCAGAATCGAGGTCATGCCCTGCTTTTTGAATTCCTTGAGCAGGTCGAGCAGCTTTCTGGAATCCGACTCATTGAGCGAGGCGGTGGGCTCGTCGAGTATGAGCAGACGCACGTTCTTCGCGAGCGCCTTGGCTATCTCGACCAGCTGCTGCTTGCCGACGCCGATGTCCTTGATAAGCGTGTGCGAGGATTCCTTGAGTCCAACCTGTGCGAGCAGCTTATCCGCTCTGTCATAGGTCTCGTCCCAGTCGATAGCCGCGCTTTTGCCGCGCTCGTTTCCGAGAAAAATGTTCTCGCCTATCGAAAGGAACGGGACAAGCGCGAGCTCCTGATGGATAATAACGATTCCGAGCTTTTCACTGTCTTTTATTTTGCGGAATTTGCAGAGCTTTCCGTCAAAATAAATTTCGCCGTCGTATGTACCGTAGCCGTAAATACCGGACAGCACATTCATCAGCGTGGACTTTCCCGCTCCGTTTTCGCCGACGAGCGCGTGTATCTCTCCCTTTTCAACCGAGAGGCTTACGTCGTCGAGCGCCTTAACTCCGGGAAATTCCTTGGTGATGTTCTTCATCTCCAGAATGTAATCGTTCAAAATGCTCCTCCTTCCGAACTGAAATCGCCGGTCATTCAGCTATGCCGGCCGTTATGTTTCCGGCACACCTGAACGGCCGCGATTTCACTAAATGTGGGCGAGCGGTCAGCCGCCCGCCCACATAAAGCATTCGGTCTAATTAATTACGCAAGCTGGTCAGCGGTGTAGTAACCGGAGTCTATGAGCAGAGACTCGTAGTTGTTGATGTCCGCGAATACGGGCTTGCAAAGATACGTCGGGATGATGCCGGTGCCGTTGTCATAGGACTTGGTGTCGTTGACGTCAACGGTGTCGCCCGCGAGAAGCTGGCCGACCATCTTAACGGTCTGAGCGGCGAGAGTACGGGTGTCCTTGAATATGGACATCGACTGTTTGCCGGCGATTATGTTCTTAACGTTGACTATGTCGCAGTCCTGACCGGTAACTACGGGGTATTTGCCCGTGTAGGAGCTGGCAAGAGCGTTGACAACACCGGTCGCGGTGGAGTCGTTCGAGCACAGGCAAGCGTCAAGCTGAGTGCCGTCCGCATAGTAAGAAGCAAGGATAGCTTCCATGCGGGACTGAGAGGTCTCAGTGCTCCAAGCAGCGGTCGCAACGTCCGCGAACTCGGTCTGGCCGGACTTAACGGTGAGAACGCCATTGTCGATGAAGGGCTTTACAACGTCCATAGCGCCCTGATAGAAATACAGCGCGTTGTTGTCGCCGGGGTCTCCGCCGGTGAACTCGATGTTGTAGCTGCCGCCGTCGGCGAGCTTAAGAGCGTCGCGGACGAACTCGCCCTGGATGGTGCCGACCATGTAGTTATCGAACGTGCAGTAGTAGCTGACAGCGTCGGTGTCCATGATGAGGCGGTCATAAGCGATAACGGGGATGTTCGCAGCCTTGGCGTTAGCAAGGACAGAGGTCAGGGTGGAGCCGTCGATAGCAGCGATTACGAGAACGCCGACGTTGTTGGCGATCATGTTCTCGAGCTGGCTGACCTGGGTGGTAACTTCGTTGTTCGCGTACTGAAGGTCAACTTCGTAACCGGCCTTCTCGAACTCGGTCTTCATGTTGTCGCCGTCCTGGTTCCAACGCTGAAGGTCCTGGGTGGGCATCGAGATGCCGACGAGGGGCTTAGCATCAGCAGGAGCAGCAGGGGTGTCGGTCGTCGCGGGAGCAGCAGGGGCAGCAGCGCCGCCGCAGGCTACGAGCGCGAGAGCCATGCACAGAGCCAAAATCACGCAAAGCAGTTTCTTCAATGTTCTTTCCTCCGATAAATTTTGTTTATGCCTTACGGCATTGATAACAAGATAGCATAACGGTTGACAATACAAAATGGTAATAAATCATAAAAAACCGCCTATATTTGTCCTATTGGCTCTGTCATAGAAATGTAATCTGGACATAATTGGCTTCGGCTTTTGAGGAAAGAGCAATTTTGTCTTTCAGCACAAAAAAGTGCTAAATCACACCCTTGCAGTGCTATGCAAAAAGGCGCCGGACGAAAATCCGACGCCTTGCAAATCTGTATGTCAACCGACGTTCAAATAGACCTCCTCGCGGCGATGAAAGCCGCCGTCTATTATCACGCTGTCGATATTTTCCTTGGTGACCATAATCGGCTCAAGCTTGACATAGGGTATGTCATAGGTCCCGTCGAATATCGTCTCCTGTGTGTCCGCGCTCTCGCCCGCTATGAGCCGCACGACGTTTTCCGCCGCCTTCTTTGCGAGTTTATCCACCGGCTTATAGACGGTCATGGTCTGCGTCCCCTCGACGATGCGCTGACAAGCGGCGAGGTCGGCGTCCTGCCCGACGAGGCATACGCTGCCGGCGAGACGGTGCTCGGACAGCGCAAGGAACGCCTGCGAGGCAAGGTCGTCATTGCCGCAATGAACGCCGGAAAACTGTATGCCGGACTCGACAGCCTCATTGACATTGGTGTACGCCGTCTCCGCAAACCAGTTGTCGGCGTAGCGCAGCATGGCGACATTGAGCGAGCTGTTCGCAATCACGCGGTCAAAGCCCTTTTTGACCTCGACGACGTTCTGGTCGGTCGGCGAGCCGCAGATGCTCAAAATATTGCTTGAGGGCGGAACGTTGTTCACCAGCGTCTGCGCCATCATCTCGCCGACGCGCTCGTTGTCGAAGGAGATGTACAAATCGGCGTTCGAGTCCATGAGCGGGCGGTCGTAAGCAATCACGGGTATTCCCGCCGCCCTTGCCTTCGCCACCGAGTCGGCAAGCCCGTAGCAGTCAATCGCGACGACCACTATAGCATCGACGTCCTTTTGAATAAAGTAGTCGATGTGATTGCGCTGCTCCTGAACGCTGCCGTTCGCGTTCTGGACGTTGACCGTGACTCCCAGCTCGCTTGCGGTCGAAACGAATACATCGCGGTCGCGCTGCCAGCGCTCGATTAGAAAGGAGTCGAAGGTAAAGCCGATGACCGGCTGCGAGCCGTCCTCCCCGTCCTCCTCCTTTGTGGAGGAAGCGCCGGAGCAGGAACACAGCAGCGCGCAGCACAGCAGCAGTCCGAGCAGTGAAGCAAAGCGCTTTTTCATAAGCTCATCTCCTTTGCGGCGTTGTCGCGGTACTCGCTGGGCGTCACGCCGTTGGTCTTTTTGAACAGACGGCTGAAATAGTTGGGGTCGGAGTAACCCACCTTGGAGCAAATCTCCTTGATGCTCAGTATATTGTCGCGCAGCAGCTTTTTTGCCGTGTCCAGCCGCTTGCGGGTCAGATATTCAATGTAGTTGTCGCCGGTTTTCTCCTTGAACAGCTTGCTGAAATAGTAGGGGCTGACGAACACCTCTTTTGAGACGTCCTCAAGCGTTATCTCATGACCGAAGTTCTTGTCGATGAACGCCATTGCTTTTTTGACGGTCGAGTTTGCCCGCTCGTCGGTTCGCGTGGACACCTTGCGCGTGCATTCCGCTGTTTTTCGCAGATACCATTCCTTGAGCTCCTCATAACTGCGAGTGGCAAGCACCGTCGGCAGATAGTCGTCGCGGTCAAGGAAACCGTAGCGGTCGCCCGACTCGTGGAAAACGAGGTACTCGGCGCGCATGACGAACTCAAGCACCTTGAGCTTGATGGGCATCTCATGGTCGGGGTACTGCTCAATCATCCAGCGGAAGAATATCTCGGCGTCCTGCGTCGCGCTCGCGACGTCACCTTTGGTTATCATCTCGAAATAGTGTTTTTCGAGCTCTATGGGATAGTTGTCCTCATAGCCGCGCGCAGGAGAAAGGTCGTTGTAATGGGAGACGATGCCCTTGCACATCTTGAGCGCCTTGACCGCCTGACCGTAGGACTTGCAAAGCTCGCCGACGGGCATGGTCGTGCCGATTCCGAGCTTGCAGTTGACGCCGATTCGGTCCTCGATTTTGTGGGTGAAGATGCGCCCTTTTTCGATGAGATGCAGCCGCTCGTAGTATTCGTTCTTGGGCTCGGCGCACGGGCAGACAAGGATTATCCGGTTCGCCATGGCGGGACCGACGATACAGCGGAAGAACTCCTTCGCCACGCCGCGAAGCGTTGTGTAGACCTCGCTTAGCTTGAAGTCCATGTCCAGCTGGTCGTCGCCGTCCTTGCTGCAAATCTCAAGCACCATGACCACTCCGCACGGATCCTCGAGATACAGCAGCTCGAATATCCGCTCGTAAGCCGCCGCGTCGTCGCTTTGCGACGTGAGCATATACACAAAGCTGTTTTCGAGCAGCGGCATCATGTTCTCCAGCCGCTCGCGGTTGCGCAGCGCCGCCGTGCGCTCGCTGCGCTCCGCGTCCACCTTCTCCATGGCTCGCGAAAGGGTGTCCGCGACCACCGTTCGGTTCATCGGCTTGGTGAGGAACTCGAAAACCGAAATATTTATCGCTTCCTTAGCGTACTCGAACTTGTCGTACGCAGTCATAACGATAAGCACGATGTTCGGCAGCATGGCGCGAATCTCGCGCATAGCCTCAATGCCGTTTATGCCCGGCATATGTATATCCATCACCGCGATGTCGGGGCGCTGCGTCTCGGCGAGCTCGATTGCCGCGCGTCCCGTTTTTGCAACGCTTACCTCAAACATTCCCGAGAAGTTTTTTTCGATTATAAATTTGAGAGCGTCTATTTCTATGCCCTCGTCGTCTGCAAGCAGAATCCTATACATCTTCTCCGTCCCCTCTCGGAATGAAAATACTGACGCTCGTTCCCGTGCCCGGACCGTCGCTTCGTATCTCGAACACGTCCTCGCGCTTGTAAAACAGCTTTAGGCGCTCGATTACGTTGCGAAGTCCCGTGCCGCGGCGCACGCCCTGCGCACTGACCCGTTCTCCGCCGCCGACCGACGCAATCTCCCCGGCTGTCATGCCTTTGCCGTTGTCCGCAACGGTGACGACAAAGCGCTCGGGCTGCTCGCGCACCGTCAGAATCACGCGCTTTTCGCCTGTCGTCTCGTGAAGCCCGTGGTTAATCGCGTTCTCGACGAGCGGCTGCAGCAGCACGCCCGGAAGCACAACGCCCTCGATGTTGCCCTCGATGGTCTTGGTGTAGTGTATTTCATTTGAGAAACGGACATTTATTATATGTAAGTATGTCTCGAGCTGGTCAATCTCCTCGCACAGCGTCGAGGTCTCTCCCGTGCGCTTGACGTTGTAGCGGAAGAAGTCGGCGAGCTTTTCAATAAACAGACAGGTCTTTTCTGCGCCCTCCATCATCGCAAGCTGACCGCCAGCGTTGAGGGTGTTGTAGAGAAAATGCGGGTTAATCTGCGACTGCAAAAAGATGAGCTGAGCTTCCTTCAGGCTGTTTTCGGTGCGAAGCTGGCTTTCCTTCAGCCGGCTTTCGTTTTCCATCTGCTCGCGTTCGTGCACGACGTATTCGTTCAGACTCTTAATCATCTTGTTGAACGCTGTTGCCATTACGCCGACCTCGTCGTTGGAGTTGACCTCGATGAAGTCGATGTCAAAATCGCCCTGTCCGACCTGCTCCGCCTGCTTTGCAAGCTTGGTCAGCGGGCGGGTAATCGTGCCGGACAGCAGCGCGAGTATTATTACGTCGGCGAGAATGGCGGCAAACAGGATTATCGTGCTGAACGTTTGCAGATACGTCAGCGACGAGCGCAGTACGCCGTAGTTCTCGGAGTTGTTTTGGAACTGGCGGTTGTTGAGGTCGGTTATGCTGACGTTCAGGTATTTGTACAGCTCGCTTGCGGCGTCGTAATGCGCGCGGTAACGCTCGATGTCGCGCCCGCGCTTGGCGGTGACCGCCTCGCCCGCGCTGTCGAGATAGCGCTCGGAAACATTGCGGATGTTTTTCTCGGTCAGCTTCTGGTAGTTGTCGGACACGCGCGAATTGAGCTTGTCGAGCTGGGTGCGGTACTGCTGCTCGGAGCGGTAGTAGGCGTCGAGCGCGTCGGTGCTCTTGGTGCTCAGGTAGGAGTACATATTATCCTGCACCTCATTGAGCGAGCCGAGCAAGTCATTAAGGCTGACGTTCGAGTTATAGACCTCGTCTATCGAGCCGATAACGCCGTTTATGCTGATTTGCATATAGATGTTGATTATGCCGACGAGTATCATCGTAAACGAAAAGATGATGGTCAGCTTGGTCTTAATGGACGCGCGTGAAAAACTGTTGTATATCCGGCGAAGACGTTTTCCCATTATTCCGCCTCCCGTGAGCGCGAGGCGATATATTCGTCAACGTTGCTTTCGTTTATGACATTCAATCCAGCAACGGCGTAATCGCTCGTGCGTCCGAACAGCACGCATTCGTTGAGCGCGCTGAAACCGTTCACGCCGATTCCGGCGGCGTCCACGGTCACGCTTGAGGTGATAATTTTCTTTTTGACGGCGTTTAGTATTTCGTCCGAATCGTAGTATCCGAGTATTCTCAGCTGACCGACGCGGTTGTAATCGACGACGGCGTGGTAGGCGCAAAGGGTGTCCGTCGCGTTCAGGCAGATTAGTACGTCGGGTATCATCTCACGGTTCATGATTATCTCGCGAATCGCCTCGTCCGCGCTGAACACGTTGTCGCCCTTGATGTTGACAACGGTCACCTCGACGTTCTGCGCCGTGTCCTCGCGCTTGTCGAGCGCTTCAAGAATGCCGGAATAGATTATGTTTTGGTCGCCGCTTTTGAACTCCTCGTCAAACAGCAGCACGACGCGCACCGGCTGCGTTTCCGCGCCTTGCGGCGTCATCTGCGCACCCTGCTCGTCCTGCACGGGCTCGGCGAAAGCGTCGCTTTTCTGCTCGGAATAATCGTCAAGCGAGTCGATGAGCTGCTCACCGTAGGCGATGCCCAGGTCGTAGCTGTTGCAGCCGACATAGCCCTGCCGCTCGCTGCCGAGCGAATCGGTCATGAGTGTGATTACGGGAATCCCGCCCGAAACCGCCTCGTTTATGAGCGCGGTCATTTCGTCGGTGTCGTCCGGCTTGAGCAGAATGCCGTCCACGCTGCAGTCGATTGCAATGCGCATGAGCTGAGCTTCGGTGAAGCCCTCGGACAGCTCCCTGCCCACCCACTCGACATACGCGTCGCCCGCGCGCGCCGCGTCGTTTGCAGAGCGCCACACCGACTCCCAGAACGGGTCGGTATAGTCGCTTGCGACAAGCGCATAGTGGTATTTGTAGTATTTCGTCTCCGCGATTTCGGCGGTCTTTGCAGAGCTGCTTATGAGCGAGCGAAAAGCAATGGCGCTGATAACGGTTATGAGAACCATCGCGACGACCGAGATAAAAGAGAGATAGGTAAGCGATTTCCCGCTGTGCTTATTATCCGCCATACTTCCTCCCCTGCTGCAACTAAGTTTGTAAATATTATTATATAACAGCGCCCGAGTGCATTTCAACGGAATATTGCATAAATGTGCCTTTGGATTGTTATTTCGCTGAAATCCGACGCTGTAATATGATTAAAGCCCGTTGTCCTATCAATGGCAACGGGCTTTTACATAATAATGTTTTCACTTCGGCGCAGCTGCGATGAGCCGCTTTGTGCCGGCTGCGCCGTGCCTTAGGGCTGCTTGCCGATGTACGCGAGGATTCCGCCGTCAACGTAAAGCACGTGCCCGTTGACGAAATCGGACGCTGCGGAGGCGAGAAAGACGGCGGGTCCCATAAGGTCGTCCGTCGTGCCCCAGCGCGCGGCGGGAGTCTTGGCGATTATGAAGCTGTCAAACGGGTGACGGCTGCCGTCCGGCTGCTTCTCGCGAAGCGGTGCAGTCTGCGGCGTTGCGATGTAGCCGGGTCCGATGCCGTTGCACTGGATGTTGTATTCTCCGTACTCGGAGGCGATGTTGCGCGTGAGCATTTTCAGCCCGCCCTTTGCCGCGGCATAGGCGCTGACCGTTTCGCGCCCAAGCTCGCTCATCATCGAGCAGATGTTGATTATCTTGCCGTGTCCCTTTTCTATCATGCCGGGAATGACCGCCTTTGCGACGATGAAGGGGGCGTTCAAATCCACGTCTATGACCTGCCGGAACTGCTCGGCGGACATCTCAATCATCGGTATGCGCTTGATTATGCCCGCATTGTTGACGAGTATGTCGATTACGCCCACCTCGTCGTTTATGCGCTTTACCATGTCGCCGACCTGCTTTTCGTCTGTCACGTCGCACACATAGCCGCGCGCGTCAATGCCCAGCTCTTTGTAAACGGCAAGCCCCTTGTCCACAAGCTCCTGCTTGATGTCGTTGAACACAATTTTCGCGCCCGCCTTTGCGAACGCCGTTGCTATTGCAAATCCAATGCCGTAGGACGCGCCGGTTACCAGCGCGATTTTGCCGTCCAGCCTGAAATCGTTCATATCCATAATACTGCTCTCCTTTCAGCGAAGCTCGGTGGTGGGTATCTCGTCCATGTCCTCGAAGGTCTGGTTCTCGCCGCCCATCGCCCAGATGAACGTATAATTGCTCGTGCCCGCGCCCGCGTGTATCGACCACGAGGGACTGATGACCGCCTGTTCGTTTTGCATGACGATGTGGCGGGTCTGCTGTCCTTCGCCCATCATGTGAAACACGACGTTGCCCTCGGGCAGCTCGAAATAGGTGTAGACTTCCATGCGGCGCTCGTGAGTATGAGCGGGCATGGTGTTCCACACACTGCCCTGCTCGAGCACTGTCATGCCCATGGAAAGCTGACAGGTCTTGAGCACAGAGGGGTGGATGAACTGGTTGATGACCCGCTTGTTGGAGCGCTCAACGCTGCCCAGCGGTTTCTTCGCCGCGTCCGCAAGCTTGATGAGCTTGGTCTCATAGCTGCAGTGTGCAGGAGCGGAAACAAGGTAGAACTTTGCGGGTGCGGCGGCGTCGTCCGAGCAAAACAGCACCTGCTTCGCGCCGCGGGTTATGTAAAGGCAGTCTTTGTAGCCGAGCTCGTAGCGCGTGCCGTCCACCGTAACGCTGCCCGAGCCGCCGAGGTTAAACATCCCCGCCTCGCGGCGCTCGAGAAAATACTCGGTGCCGAAGTTCGCCATGACGTCGATTCCCTTGTCAATGGCGACCGTTTCGCCGCACGGCATACAGCCGAGCGTGACCATGCGGTCAACATGGCTGTAAACCGCAACGACCTCGTTTTTGACGTAGAGGTTTTCAATCAAAAACTCTTTTCGCAGTTCCTCGGTCGTGTATCGCTTTACGTCCTGCGGGTTTGCGCTGTAACGTATGTCCATATACTTCTCCTCGCTTATTCGTTTGTTTGCCCGACAAAGTCCTCGCGCATAGGACTGAAAATATCCAACAGTATGCCCTGCTCAAGGCAGGTGCAGCCGTGCTCGACGCCGTTTTCTTTGAGCAGCGTGTCTCCCGCGCGCACCGTGCGGGTCTCGCCGTCGATGGTGAAGGAAAACGCGCCCTTGACGACATAGGTTATCTGGGTGTGGGGGTGGGAATGAAGCGCGCCCACCGCTCCCTTTTCAAAGCTGTTTTCAACGCACATCAAGCCCTCGTTGTACGCAAGCACACGGCGAACGACACCTGCTCCCGCTTGCTGCGGCAGCGTTTCGTCATACGGCACCCAGCGCTTACCCTTTTGTGTCAAAGCCATATCAAAGCCTTTCTTATGACGAAGCGCGGACGGCATTTTAGCCGTCCGCGCCCCGAGTGTTTATTTGAAATACTGGGGATATCTTTCCCGAAGCGCCTTGGCGTCGAACTTGTAGCGGCTCAGATGCAGCTCCATGGTCTGCCGCGCCTGTTCGCTTTCCCCTCGCGAGATATGCTCGACCAGCTGCGCGTGATCCTCAACAATCTTGACATCCTTGACCGTGCTCAGCGCCATGCTGCGCACGCGGTCGAAGTGTATGGCGATGTTGTTCATGAGCGCATACGCCTGCGGCTTGTGAGCTATCTCGAAAAGCGACGTGTGGAATTGATTGTCCAGGTCCATAAGGGCGTCGGTATAGAAATTCCCCTGCTCGTAGTAAAAGCGCTGAAGCTGCACGTTCTCCTGCAGCTTGCGCAGCCCTGCGGGGGTCGCCATCTCGCAGTCCAGTTCGACGACGGCACACTCAAGCACCTTGCGTATAAACCGTGCCTCATCCACCAGATCATAGTCGATGAGCGATACCGTGCTGCCGCGCTGCGGATAGATTTCCACTATCTTGACCTTGGCAAGCTCGATGAGCGCCTCACGCACCGGCGTGCGGGACAGTCCCATTTCGGCGGCGAGCTCATTTTCGCTCACCATACTTCCCGGCGCAAGCTCCAGACG
>CAYXRE010000006.1:29216-30355 GCA_964466125.1 uncultured Oscillospiraceae bacterium | reverse complement strand
TGTGCTTTCCGTTGACCATTCGATAATCAAAAAATACTCCAGCGTTTCCGCCGCAGTCGCCGCCGAAATGGCGAAATGCGCTGCGCAAAAGGCACATTCGGCGCTCGGACTCGGCATAACCGGAATCGCCGGACCGACCAACGACGGACACATCGACAAGCCGATAGGGCTTGTGTATATCGCCGTGTGCGACAAGGCGCGCGTCGTCGTGAGAAAGTTCAACTTCGGCGCGATGCGCGGACGCGCGATGGTGCGCGAGCTGAGTATGCTCAACGCCTTCGATATGCTGCGCCGCTTCGTGAGCGGGCTTGCAATCGAGGACTCGCGCGAGTTTACCTACAAGGACGTCGCCGACCTCGACCGCGCGCGTCCCAAGAAAAAGACCAGCCTTGCAATCGAGAAGGGCATCATCGGCACCATGTGCGCCGCGCTCGTCATCGGCGGGGCGCTGTTTACCGTGCGCGGTATTCGCGCAAGAATGGACGAAAAGGTTTACAGCGAGCTGCAAAGCTCCTACGGTTCGTCGGAAACGGCGGATATGTTGCTTTCCATGAGCGAGGTGAACCCCGACACCGAGGGCTGGCTTTCCACAAGCGGCGGCGCGCTGGGCTGCGTCGTCGTCAAGGACAGCGGCGACGGCTTTTACCGCGACCACGATTTCAGCCGCTCGAGCAATTCGCTCGGATGTCCGTACATCATGGGCAGCGAGGAGACGAGCGCCGACCCCGCCAACATCGTGATTTACGGCTCGAGCGCGGACAGCTCGCAGACCTTCGGACCGTTGCTGGGATTCACCGACAACAAGACGCTCGAGGCGAACAGCCTGATTAACCTCACAACGCTCAATTCCTCCGCCGACTACAAGGTCGTGGCGGTATATATGGCGAACTCCAACCCCGAGCTCGGCGCGGTGCAGGACAACTATCTGTCCCAGAGCTTTGCGGGCGCCGAGCAGTTTACCGATTATGTCGTGGACATGAAGCTGCGCTCGATAATCTCAATCGGCACGAGCATAATCAGCACCGACCGATTTCTGACCCTTGTGACCGACCTGCCCGACTGGGACGGAGCGAAGCTGATTGTCGTCGCGCGCCGCGTGCGAACGGGCACGTTCGGGCCGGTGCGCCATATCATCCATG
>CAYXRE010000006.1:26204-29206 GCA_964466125.1 uncultured Oscillospiraceae bacterium | reverse complement strand
GGGCGAGACGGTCTACATGAAAAACGCCGCCGCGCTCTATCCCGAGCAGTATTACACGCTCAACGGCACGACCTCGGTCATAAATGAGGTCATCGAGCGGGACAAGTGGAAGAGCTGGCTGCTTGCAAACGAAAAAACGGCTGGCGTGTCGCAGTCCGAAAGCGCTCAAAACTCCGGCGGCTATATTGCGCCGGACGGCACGGCGAAAAGCCCCGTGTCCGAGACGCTGGACGGCGTGACCCGCATAACCGTCAGCATGGACGGCATAGACACGACCGACACGCCGACCAACATCGTCGCGAAGATGATAGCGGCGGAGCTGGGCGAGGCGGCGGCGGACGAGACGATAAAGGCGCAGGCGGTGGCGAGCGCGACATGGCTGCGTTATTCGCTGAACAACACCGCAAAGCCTGCGGTGCGCGGCGCGGTGGCAAGCGAGTGCATAACCAAGCTGGTGTCGTCGGTCATAGGCGAGGGAATGTTCTACGACTCGCTTGTGGCGTTTACCCCCTATTTTTCCATGAGCGCGGGCAAGACCAACACAAGCGCAGAGCTGTTCGGGCTTGACTGCCCGTATCTTAGCACCGTTGAGAGCGTGTATGACTATCAGCTGTCCGGCTATGAGAACACCGTCACGATGCAAAAGGACGTGCTTCGCTCGCGACTGGAAAGCTACTATTCGCTCACGCTGTCCGAGGACAACGAGAACTGGATAAAGGTCACCGACGTTACAGCCGCGGGCTATGCGAAAACCGTCTCCATTGACGGTCAGCTTGAGACGAGCGGCGAGGAGCTGCGTTCCAAATGTCTGGGGCTTGCGAGCGCCGATTTCACGCTCACGTGGAACGGGGCGCAGTCGAGCTTCACAACGCGCGGCAGCGGACACGGAGTCGGCATGAGTCAGGGCGGCGCGAACGAGTACGCGCTTGCGCTCGACTGGGACTACCGCACGATTCTCGGTCACTACTACCCCGGCGTGACCTTCGCCGAGCTCAAGTGGGAATAACACGATAATAAAAGAGCTTCTCTCCCGTGGGAGAGAAGCTCTTTTTTGTATTGATTATTGTCTTGATTATCGCGCTTCCGAATATTCGCGGCGCTTGGCGTTGTATTCGTCCTGTGAGAGCATTCCCGCTTTGAGCAGCGAGTCCAGCTCCTCGAGCTTTTTGCGATACTCCTCGGCGGTCAGCCGGCGTATCTTTTTGAAGACATAGTCGTGGCGCGTGGTCGGGACGTACGCGGGCGGAGTGTAGCTTTTGTAGCCGTCCTGCGAGGACGCGAGCGATTTGTCGGTATGCTGGTTGTCGTCGCACATATGAGGGGCGGCGAAGTCGGAGGTTTTGCTGTTCTGCTGCGCTCTGACGTTTTTGATGATTTTGAAAGCAATAAGGGCGGTCACACCGAAAATTATTATGAGCGGAATGAAGAAAAACGCGAAGCCGGATTCCTCGGCGACGGCGCTGAGGAGACTGAGAATCACGACGACGGCAACGACGATTATCGCGCCGCTGCGTCTGCCTGCGGTCTGCTGCTGTTGCTGCTGCGCGGCTGTGTATCGCGGCGGCTGCTGGCTTGCGGATGAGGCGTAGGGGCTGCCTTGATAGATCCCGCGTCTGGGGTCGTTTGGAATGTTGGTCATCTATATTGCTCCTTTCGGGTGCGTCACATGGTTTCGGGGGCGGTGATTTTGAGAAGTGTGAGACAGTTTGCAAGCACCTGCTTGGTCGCGGCACAAAGCGCCGTTCTCGCAAGGCGCAGCGGCGCGTCGCAGTCCTTGACGCGGCAGGAGTTGTAGAAACGGTGGAACGCGCTCGCAAGGTCAATCGTGTAGCGGGTTATGCGGGCGGGGTCGTATTCGCGCGCGGCGGCGTTGATTTCTCCGGGCAGCGCGGCGAGGTGCTTGATGAGCGCAAGCTCGTCCGCCTCGCGCAGAAGCATGAGGTCGGCGCCGGAGAAGTTCTCTGTCTCGATTCCCTCGGCGTGCAGGTTTTTGAGTATGCTGCAAATGCGCGCGTGGGCGTACTGCACATAGTACACGGGGTTGTCCGAGCTTTCGCTCACCGCAAGGTCGAGGTCAAAGTCAAAGTGGCTGCGAGGCTCGCGCAGATTGAAAAAGAAACGTGCGGCGTCTATGGGTATCTCCTCAAGCAAATCGGTGAGGGTTATCGCCTTGCCTGTGCGCTTGCTCATACGAACGGGCTCGCCGTCGCGCACAAGGCGCACGAGCTGCATGAGCACGATGTCCAGCCTGGAGCCGTCAAGCCCCACGGCGTCCATGGCGCCCTTGAGCCGCGCAACGTGACCGTGGTGGTCTGCGCCCCAGACGTTGATTACCCGCTCAAAGCCGCGGACGTTGAATTTGTTGTAGTGGTAGGCGATGTCGCCGGCAAAATAGGTGGGTATGCCGTTCGAGCGCACAAGCACCTCGTCCTTTTCCGCACCGAAGTCGGTCGCGCGGTACCAAAGCGCCCCGTCCTGCTCGTAGGTCGCGCCCTTGTCCTTGAGTATGTCGATGACCTTGTCCACAAGACCGTCTTTATACAGCTCGCTTTCGCGGAACCATACGTCGTATACTATGCGGTATTTTTCCAAGTCGGCGCGAAGCCCCTCGACGTTTTTGGGCAGCGCATAGGCGACCAGCGCGTCGCGTCGCTCCTGCTCGGGAGCGTTGAGGTACTTGTCGCCGTGAATGTCCGCAAATTCCTTTGCACGCACCGCGATGTCCTCGCCGTGATAGCCGTCCTCGGGGAATTCGACGTTCTCTTTGTACAGCTCAAGATAGCGCGCCTCAAGAGAGGCGGCAAATTTTGCGATTTGGTTGCCCGCGTCGTTGACGTAAAACTCGCGTGTGACCTCATAGCCCGCCGCGTCCAGCACCGACGCAAGGCAGTCGCCCAGAGCGCCGCCGCGCGCGTTGCCCAGATGCATGGGTCCCGTGGGGTTCGCGGAGACGAATTCGACCATAAGCTTTTGCTTTTTGCCGTAGTCTGTGCGTCCGTAGT
>CAYXRE010000006.1:23609-26104 GCA_964466125.1 uncultured Oscillospiraceae bacterium | reverse complement strand
GAGACGAATTCGACCATAAGCTTTTGCTTTTTGCCGTAGTCTGTGCGTCCGTAGTTCGCGCCCTCGTCCAGCACGTCGCGCACAACGCTTGCGCAGAAGCTGTCGTCCAGCGTGAAATTTATGAAACCGGGTCCCGCAGTCTCGACAGCGCAAAAGCCGCTGTTTTCAAGCGCGATGTTCGCGCAAAGCGCCTCGGCTATCTTTCGCGGGGGCAGCCGCAGCGCCTTGGCGCTGACAAGCGCGGCGTTCGCCGCAAGGTCGCCGTGCGAGGTGTCTGCGGGTATTTCGACCACGAATTCGTTGAGCGGCTCGTCCGGCAGCTCGCCTTTGGCGGCTGCGCGCGAGCGCGCTTCGAGCAGTAGTGCTTTGGCTTTTTCTTTGGCGAGTGCTATCGGGTCATACATTTGTTCGATTCTCCCGTACTGTAATGTTGAGTTCGTTTGTCGAAACGGTGTTGGCGTTCACGTCCAGCGAGTAGCGCAGCTTGAGCTCGCCGCCGTCCGGTCCGAGCCGGTTGCTTATCCTGTGCGCGAACACTCCGATTGCGAGCGCGCCGTCGCCGGTGTCGTAGTGACACAGATTGCGCTGCCCCATCTCGATGATGAGGTCGGAGCTGGTCTTGCCGCGCCGTTTGAGCGTCGCACGTCGCTCCTGCTCGACGACGAGGGTGGTTATGTCGCCCTCAAAACCGGTCGTCTCGCTTTCCTCATATTGTATGATGTTTTTGCCGTCCACCACGCCGTAGTTGCCGAGCGTAGAAAGTGACAGCTTCTCGTTCATGTCCGAGGCGGACTGCCGCCCGTCTATGGTGATGATATATTTTTTGTCCATGCCTACCTCGTTTGTCGGAAGCATTCGTTGAGCGGGTAGTCGTCGAGGCTCGCCTTTTCAACGCCGTTTGTATGCGGGTGACCGAGCAGTATCTCGGAAAGCGAGCTGAACGCGTCGCCACCGTCCGAGGTGTAAAAGCGCTCTGCGCCGCCCGAGTCGTTGGTCAGTCCGAGCGCTTCGAGCAGCGAAACGGTGTATCTCGCCGTCTCGTAGCCCGAGTCGATGAGCGTCACGTTCTCGCCCGCCTCGTCCGCAATGATGTCGCGTATGAGCGGGTAGTGGGTGCACCCGAGGATTATCGTGTCCGCGTGCGCCGCCTTGAGCGGGGCAAGGTACTCGCGGGCAAAAAGCCGCGTCGCCTCGCATTCGCGCGAGAAGTAGCCGTTTTCGACGAGCGGAACAAACATCGCGCACGGCTGCGAGAGCAGCGTGAAGTTTGCGTTGATGTCTCGCAGCGCCCGCGCGAAGGAATCGCTTCTTATCGTCGCGGGGGTGCCGAGTATGCCGATGACGCCGTTTTTTGTGGCGTTCGCGGCGGCGCTCGCCGTCGGCTTTATCGTGTCCACGAAGGGAACGGGTATTTTCGAGGAATACTCCGGCGAAAGGGTCGAAGAGACGGTGCCGCAGGCGGCGACGACAGCCTTGACGCCGTGCGCGAGCAAAAAGGAGATGTCCTCAAGCGCATATTCGGTTATCGTCTGCGGCGTGCGGGTGCCGTAGGGCACGCGGGCGGTGTCGCCGAAGAATATCAAATCCTCGTTCGGCGCGAGCAGCTCAAACTGCCGCACGGCGGTCAGTCCGCCCAGCCCCGAATCAAATATCCCTATCGGGCGGGAATCCATTATATATCTTTCCTTTCGAGCGCGAGTTCAAACAGCCGGGAAAGCTGTTCGGGGTAGCTTATTCCGGACGCTTCAAGCATTTTTGAGTACATGCTGATGGAGGTGAAGCCGGGTATGGTGTTCAGCTCGTTGAGATAGATTTCACCGCTTTGAGCGTCGAGCAGGAAGTCTACGCGGGCAAGCCCGCTGCACCCGAGCAGCCGGAAGGCGCGAACCGCCTGCTGCTGTATTTTTGCTTGCTGCGGCGCGGTTATGCGCGCGGGGATTATCGTTTTGCTCTCGGCGTTCGCGTACTTCGCCTCGTAGTCGTAAAACTCGTTTGCGGGAACAATCTCGCCGACGAGCGACGCAATCGGGTCGTCCGAGCCGAGCACGGCGCACTCCAGTTCCTTGCCGCTCACGTTCTTTTCGACGAGCACCTTGTCGTCGTGCTCAAAAGCGAGCGCGAGCGCCTCGCGAAGCTGAGCGCGGTCGTGCGCCTTGGTTATGCCGACCGACGAGCCGGCATTGGCGGGCTTGACGAACATCGGGTAACCAAAGCGCTCTTCCCATTCGTCCATGTGCGTTTCCGCGTCCGCACGCTCATGCGCGTTTATGAGCGCCCACGGGCAGCGGGCTATGTCAAAGTGGTCGAGCAGCGCATTGGTGACCGCCTTATCCATGCAAACGGCGCTCGAAAGGGTGTCGCAGCCGACAAAGGGTATGCCCGCGAGCTGGAAAAGTCCCTGTATGCGTCCGTCCTCGCCGTTGCGTCCGTGCATAACGGGAAACGCAAGGTCGATGCGGATTATCTCCGCGCCGCTGTTGTTCAGCGCGATTATG
>CAYXRE010000006.1:21099-23599 GCA_964466125.1 uncultured Oscillospiraceae bacterium | reverse complement strand
GGTGCGCGCGGTCGGGGGAAATCACGGCGGGCACGTTTGCCGCGTCGCTCTCCCATTCGCCGCTTTCTATCTTATCAACGCCGCCGCGATAAAGCAGCCAGCGTCCGTCGCGGGTTATGCCGAGCATGACCGGCTCGTATTTGTCGCGCGGTATGCGGCGCAGCACGCTCGCGCTCGAGTGCAGCGAGACCTCGTGCTCGCTGGATACGCCGCCGAATATTATGGCGACCTTTTTAACAGACATGACAAAATCCTCTTTTCATGTTGTTTCAGGCAAAATGCGTCATTGCACTTGAAACAATATTATAGTACATTCATATAGATAATTCAAAGAAAAATTCCCACACCGCCGAGAAGCGCGGAAGAACGGCGCTTTGCGGGGCTTCGGCGGGCGACAAAAGCGAGAAAAAACCGCAAAGACCCGCACAAGAAAATGATTGACACGCGGCGGGCGCAATGTTATAGTTATATCACCTCTTTGGAAGGTTATTTTTTTTGTGCGCTCTTTTTTCAAAGCGCCGTCCTTCATGAGGGAGGCAAACTGGCCGGATACGGCTAATAAACGGAGGTGCCGAAATGACTGTTAAAATCACCCTTGCGTGCACGGAGTGCAAGCAGCGCAACTATGACACGACCAAGAACAAGAAAAACACTCCCGACAGGCTCGAGCGCAACAAGTACTGCCCGTTCTGCCGCAAGCACACGCTTCACCGCGAAACCAAGTAAGGAAGGCTGAAGAATTATGGCTGACAAGACCAAAAGCGCCAAGCCGAGCATATTTACCCGTCTGGGCAAATATTTTCGCGATACTTGGGGCGAATTCAAAAAAATCGTTTGGCCTTCCCGCAAAACGGTTATCAAGAACTGCCTTGTGGTTCTTGTGCTGTGCGTTGCGTTCGGCGTGGTTGTCTGGGGGATTGATTATCTCCTCGCAACGCTTCGCGACCTGCTCATAAACGCTTTTTAAGGTGGTAATGACTGATGTCTGATTCCGCAAAATGGTATGTCGTTCATACCTATTCGGGCTACGAGAACAAAGTCGCTACCAACATAGAAAAGATGGTCGAGAACCGCCGCCTCAGCGACCTTATCCAAGAGGTGAAGATCCCGACCGAGAAGGTAGTCGAAATCAAGGACAACAAGCGCAAAGAGGTCGAGCGCAAGATATTTCCGGGCTACGTGCTCGTCAAGATGATTGTCACCGACGAGACGTGGTACATCGTGCGCAACACGCGCGGAGTCACCGGGTTTGTCGGAACGACGACCAAGCCCGTGCCGCTCTCCCAAGCCGAGGTTGACAAGCTGGGCGTTGAGACCAAGGAGATAGTGATTGACTACTCCGTAGGCGACAGCGTCAAAATAGTTGACGGTCCGCTCGCGGGCTTCATCGGACAAGTTGAGGAGATCGACAAGGACAAGCAAAAGGTCAAGGTTCGTGTTTCGATGTTCGGACGTGAAACGTCCGCGGAAATCGAGATCGGACAGGCGACCAACATCTAAAGGGCGTCGGGAAGGACGTTCTTGTGGGAGGGACGTAAATCTTTAATGCGTTCCGCTTAACCACTCATTCGGAGGTAATTATGGCTCAGAAGGCAATCGGCTTCATCAAGCTGCAAATCCCCGCCGGCAAGGCGACGCCGGCTCCCCCCGTCGGACCGGCTCTCGGTCAGCACGGCGTCAACATCATGGCGTTCACCAAGGACTTCAACGAGCGCACCAAGAACGACATCGGGATGATAATCCCCGTCGTCATCACAGTTTATGCCGACCACTCGTTCTCGTTCATCACCAAGACCCCGCCCGCGTCCGTACTCATCAAAAAAGAGTGCAACATCGAAAGCGGTTCCGGCGTTCCGAACAAGACCAAGGTCGCGACCATAACCAAGGAATCCCTTCGCAAGATTGCGGAGATAAAGAAACCCGACCTCAACGCCTCGAGCGTGGAGCAGGCTATGAGCATGATAGCCGGCACCGCTCGCAGCATGGGCGTCACAGTAGAGGAGGGCTAAAATAATGAAACACGGTAAGAATTACGTTGAGAGCGCGAAAGCGATAGACCGCTCCAAGCTCTATGACCCGACCGAGGCTATGCAGCTTTGCTGCGACACTGCCAAGGCAAAGTTCGACGAGACCGTCGAGATACACATCCGTCTGGGCGTTGACTCCCGCCATGCCGACCAGCAGGTCCGCGGCGCGGTTGTGCTCCCGAACGGCACCGGCAAGCAGGTTCGCGTTGCGGTATTCGCCAAGGGCGACGCCGCCAAGGCAGCCGAAGCGGCAGGAGCCGAGATAGTCGGAGCAGAAGAGCTCGCCGAGAGAATTCAAAAAGAAGGCTTTATGGACTTTGACGTCGTCATCGCCTCGCCCGACATGATGGGCGTCGTCGGACGTCTCGGTAAGGTCCTCGGACCCCGCGGACTCATGCCGAACCCCAAGGCGGGCACCGTTACTCCCGACGTCGCGAAGGCTGTCGGCGAAGCGAAAGCCGGTAAGATAGAGT
>CAYXRE010000006.1:17872-21082 GCA_964466125.1 uncultured Oscillospiraceae bacterium | reverse complement strand
CATCGGTAAGGCTTCTTTTGGCAGCGAAAAACTCAAGGAGAATTTTTCTACCCTGCTGGGCGCCATCATCAAGGCGAAGCCCGCCGCAGCCAAGGGACAGTATATCAAGTCCTGCGTCGTCGCGACCACCATGGGCCCCGGCGTCAAGGTTGCCACCCAGCGCTATATGAACCTCACGTCCCAGGCGTAAGCTTGACATCGGCGGAAGGTATATAGTATAATATCCAAGCTGTTTGACCAAAGACAGCAGGTGCCGAAAGGCGTAAGGACTTGCGTCCGCCTGCCGAGGCGAACTTCTCAGCCGTGCTTTTTTGCATGGAAGTGACAAGTTTTCCCCTCCGCGGTCACCCGCGGAGGGGTTTTGGTTTCTTACAGTGAGACCGTGGGTATAATTACCCGAATCGAAACGGAGGTGAAAACACAAAATGCCCAGTGATTCAGTATTGAAGCAAAAACAGGCGATAGTCGCATCCCTTACAGACGAGCTCAAGAACGCGGCTTCCGTGGTTCTCGTCGACTATAAGGGCATCAACGTCGAAAACGACACCAAGCTGCGTGCGGAGCTGCGCTCCGAGGACGTCAACTACTCTGTCGTCAAGAACACGTTGCTGCGCCGCGCTTGCGAACAGGCGGGTCTCAACGACCTTATCCCGTCGCTCGAGGGCACGACCGCTCTGGCGCTGTCCGCCGACGAGGTCGCTCCCGCGCGCATCATCAACAAGTACGCCGTAAAGAGCAAGGACTTCTTCAACATGAAGGTCGGTTATGTCGGCGGCAAGTTCATGAACGCCGATGACCTCAAGGCTCTTGCTATGCTGCCGTCCCGCGAAGCTCTTATCGCGCAGACCGCAGGCGCTCTCAACGGCATCATCGCTTCTCTCGCACGCGGCCTGAGCGAGGTTGCAAAGCTCCAGGAAACCGCGTAACAACACAAAACTATTAACGGAGGATTATAACAATGGCTGATACAGCTAAGTTCATTGATGAGATTAAGAAAATGACCGTTCTCGAGCTCTCCGAGCTCGTCAAGGCTATCGAAGAGGAATTCGGTGTTTCCGCCGCTGCTACCGCTGTCGCGGTTGCTGCGACTCCGGGCGGCGAGGCTGCCGCTGAGGAGAAGTCCGAGTTTGACGTTATCCTCAAGGAAATCGGTGAGAACAAGATGGGCGTCATCAAGGCGGTCAAGGACATCACCGGTCTCGGACTCAAGGAGTCCAAAGAGCTCGTTGACAACGCTCCGAAGCCCGTTAAGGAAGGCATATCCAAGGCTGACGCCGATGCTATCGCCAAGACCCTTACCGATGTCGGCGCGACCGTCGAGCTGAAGTAATTTCGCTTTAACAAGCAGCGCAAAGGTCTTTTCGCCCCAAAAGGCGAAAGGACCTTTTTTGCGCCGTGTTTGTTTCACGCTGCCCGTCAAAAGCGGCGTGTTGTCGAAGCGGGACAAATGTGCTATCATAGACCAATAATATATACAGTAAAGGCGTTTTATGGAACCGCAAAAAGAGAACAAGCTCGGAGTAATGCCGATTGGGAAACTGCTCATATCGGTGTCGCTGCCGCTGATGATTTCAATGTTCGTCCAGTCCATGTACAACATCGTGGACGGTATCTACGTCGCGTCGCTGAGCGAAAACGCGCTGACGGCGACCACCCTCGCGTTTCCCGCGCAGCTTATGATGGTCTCGGTCGCCATAGGCACGGGACTCGGCGTTAACTCGCTGCTCTCGCGCAGACTCGGCGAAAAGGACTTTGCCGCCGCAGACGCGTGCGCCACCCACGGACTGCTGCTCGGCGCAGCATCCTCACTGATATTCATGCTGTTCGGCGCGCTTGCGCTTGAGCCGTATTTCCGCATGTTTACAAACGACCCAGAGCTTATCAAAATGGGCACCGACTATCTTCGCGTTTGCACGCTGCTCAGTCAGGGTATATTTATGGCGATAATCGGCGAGCGGCTGCTGCAATCGACCGGCAAATCGGTGTTGAGTATGATAGCGCAGCTTTCCGGCGCGATAGTCAACATCGTATTCGACCCGATACTCATCTTCGGTCAATACGGCTTTCCCGAAATGGGCATGACCGGCGCGGCGGTCGCGACGGTCGCAGGGCAGTATGTCGGCGCGATACTCGCGTTCATCTTCAACAGCTGCTTCAATAAAGAAATACACTTCGTTTTCCGAGGCTTCAAGCTGAGCGCGCAGACGCTCAAGGACATATACGTCGTCGGCTTTCCGGCGATTATACTCAACGCGCTCGGCTCGATAATGAACGTCGGCATAAACCGCATACTCATCGGCGTTTCCACGACGGCGGTTGCGGTCGTCGGAGCCTACTCCAAGCTGCAAAGCTTTGTTTTCATGCCTGTGTTCGGGCTCGTGCAGGGACTGGTGCCGATTATCGGCTACAACTACGGCGCGCGCAAGCCGCAGCGTATGATTAAGTCAATCAAGCTCGCGCTGCTGTGGTCGGCGGGCGTCATGGTGGTCGGCACGGCGGTGTTCCAGCTGTTTCCCGAGCAGCTGCTCGGCTTGTTCAGCGCGAGCGGCGAAATGCTCTCCATGGGCACGCGCGCGCTTCGGGTCATAAGCGCGGTGTTCGTGTGCGCGGGCGTTTCCATAGTGCTCTCCAATGTGTTTCAGGGTATCGGCATCGGCTGGATAAGCCTTGCGAACTCGGCGCTGCGTCAGCTCGCGATACTGCTTCCGGCGGCGTATTTTATGACAAAATACCTCGGTCTGGACGCCGCGTGGTATTCCTTTTGGATTGCGGAGATTGCGTCGCTGATTTTCACCCTCATCATGTACTTCAAGGTGTACAACAGCCATATCAAGCCGCTCGAGGACGAGTATGACGAGCGAATGGAGCAGGGGCTCGTCGCGGGCGATTCGGACGACGTGTACGAGGAGGAGCAGATATGAATTTTCAGGAATTTGTGCAGCAGAACCCCCAATGCGGCGAGGCGGCAATGTGCGCGGCGCTTGCGCTGTGCAGCACACAGCGGGCGGTAAGCGTGCATACGCTGCGCGTGCTGCCGCTCGGTGTGTCCTCAAAGGGGTGCGCGAGCGAGCTTGAAACCAAGTTCTGCGAGACGGCGAAAGCGCTTTCAAATGCGAACGGACAGCTTATAAAAGCTATTCGGCTGCCGGGCTTCACCGACGCTCAGCGCGAGCAAAAGCAGCTGCTTGAGCAGCAAGCCCTTGAGCTTTC
>CAYXRE010000006.1:0-17862 GCA_964466125.1 uncultured Oscillospiraceae bacterium | reverse complement strand
CACGGCTGTGCGCGCTGATGATCACGGCGCAGGTCGGCAAAGCAGTCGGCGGCGCTCATCGGTATATGCCGCGAAAGTGCAATGCTGTGCGAGGCGAGCGGATCGAGCGGGCATATCGCGCTTGTGAACACCGCAAAAAAGGCGACGCTGCTTGCGGCGGCGGGACGTGCGGCGTATGCGGACATCTGCGAGAGAACTCCGCGAATGAGCGAGCGAGATTTGGCAAATTCCATTCTTTCGACCGCGACCGACTCGGTCGCGCGGCTGTACGAGCTGACCGATTCGATTTACGACAAAGCCTCGGCGGCGCTCAGGAGCGCGGACGGCGGCAACCGGACAAAGGACGTGAAATGAGCTATAAAATCAAGCGAGTCACCGTGCTCGGACTGTTCATAGCCTGCGAGGTTGTGCTTTCCCGCTTTCTTTCGATAAATATCCCGCCAGTCGAACCGCTTATCAAAATCAATCTTGCCTTTGTGCCGGTCGTCGCGGCGGCGCTCCTGTACGGTCCGCTGTGGGCGGGCGCTTCGGCGGCGCTTGCGGACGTCATCGGCGCGCTGCTGTTTCCCGTCGGCGCGTATTTCCCTGGATTTACGCTCACCGCGTTCGTCAACGGCGTCGTGTTCGGGCTGTTTCTTTACAACAAAAAATACCGCTTCACCAACGCCCTTGCGGCGGCGGCGGTCGAGTGCACGCTGGGCAGCATGGTGCTGGACACCCTTTGGCTGTACGTCATCATGGGGCAGTCGGCGGCGGCGATGATACCCGCGCGCATTGTCAAGGCGCTTGTCATGGTCGCGGTGCAAAGTCTGCTCATAGGTCTTGTCTATAAGCTGTGCGAGCGCGAGGTCGAAAGCGTTTGCGAGACAAAAAAACGCGAGGTGCGGGCTGCGGCGCGCAGCTATTTCCGCGAGCACGCAGACGAGCGCGCTCAGATAAGCGAACAAATAACGAATCGCCTTACGCAGTGCGAGGAATTTAAGAACGCAAGGACGGTCTTTTGCTATATCGGCTCCGAGCGCGAGCTGGACACGTCCGCGATTGTCTGCGCCGTGCTTTCGAGCGGCAAGCGGCTTTGCGTGCCGCTGTGCGAGACGGACACGGTCATGAGCGCGCGGTATGTGAGCGATGTTTCGGTGCTAAAAGCCGGACGCAGAGGTATCCTTGAGCCGCCCGCCGATTCGCCGGTGTGCGAGCCGAACGATATTGATTTTGCGGTGGTGCCCTGTCTTTCGTGCGACAGAAAGCTCAGCCGCGTCGGTCAAAGCGGCGGGTACTACGACCGCTACTTAAAGCTCAATCCCGCGACCTTTAAAGCCGCGCTGTGTCCGTCGGCACTCGTGCGCCGCACGGTTCCGACAAGTCCTTTGGACGTGCGCATGGACGCGATTGTGAGCGAGGACGAAATCATCAGATAAAGTCTGTAAACAAGTATAACAGCGCAGATAAAACAACAACTGCTTTCCCGCCGTCGGCGGGAAAGCAGTTGTTTGCTATCTTGATATAAAGGTGGCATGGTCAAAAACAGTGCCGCAGCCGATTTACTCCAGTCCTATCTTGCGGCGCGCCTTGTGCAGCACGCGGTTGGCGATGTACGACGCCTTTTGCGCTCCGTCGGACAGCACGCCCGCGAGGTACTCCTTGTCCGCGACGATGCGTTTATACTCGCTTTGCACCGGGGCGAGCGCGTTCACGACCGTCTCGCCGACGGCGAGCTTGAAATCGCCGTAGCCCTTGCCGTCAAACTCCCGCTCGATGCTCTCAAAGCTGCTGCCGGTGAGCGCCGAGTAGATGGACATGAGGTTGACGATGCCCGGCTTGTCGTCCGCCGCGCGCACCTCGCTGCCCGAGTCGGTGACGGCGCGTTTGAACTTGCGGATTATCGCGTCCGGCTCGTCGGTCAGCATTATTTTTGCGTTCTCGTTCTCGTCCGATTTGCTCATCTTGCTCGTCGGGTCTGCAAGGGACATGACGCGCCCGCCGACCTTGGGATAATACCCCTCGGGGACGACGAACACGTCGCCGTATATGCCGTTGAAGCGCAGCGCGATGTCGCGCGCAAGCTCAAGGTGCTGGCGTTGGTCTGCGCCGATGGGCACAAGCTCGGTGTTGTAAAGCAGAATGTCCGCCGCCATGAGCACGGGGTAGGTGAACAGACCGGCGTTTATGTTGTCGGGGTGTTTTTTGGACTTGTCTTTGAACTGGGTCATGCGGGACAGCTCGCCGAACTGGGTGTAGCAGGAAAGCAGCCATGACAGTTCTGCGTGCGCGGAAACGTCGCCTTGAATGAACAGCACCGCGCGCTCGGGGTCAACGCCGCACGCGAGCAGCATGGCGGCAGCCTCGCGTATCTGCCGGCGCAGGTTCGCAGGCTCGTGGCGTATGGTAATCGAATGCAAATCGACGACGCAGTATATGCATTCCGCCTCGTCCTGCAGCTTGTCCCAGTTGCGTATGGCGCCGATGTAGTTGCCCAGCGTAAAACCGCCGGTCGGCTGAATGCCGCTGAATACGCGCGGCTTTTTCTCGTTGTCCATCAAATCACCCCTTCAAAATACTTAATCGATTATAAACCGCGCGCGCAAATCAGTCAATCGCGCGCGTTGACAAACGGCGGCGCGGGCAATACAATTAAGCTACTATCGCAAAAAAGAGGTAATACCGTTGAATAAAACAAGAACACGTTTTGCCCCGAGCCCCACGGGGTATATGCACGTCGGAAACCTGCGCACTGCGCTTTACGCCTACCTTATAGCGAAGAAGGACGGCGGCAGCTTTATTCTGCGCATCGAGGACACCGACCGCGAGCGCTACGTCGAGGGCGCGGTGGACGTTATATACGACACGCTGCGCGCCGCGGGACTTCACTGGGACGAGGGTCCCGATGTGGGCGGCGAGTACGGACCGTACGTCCAAAGCGAGCGCATGGGCAACTATCTCGAATACGCAAAGCAGCTTGTGCAAAAGGGCGGCGCGTACTATTGCTTTTGCACCAAGGAGGAGCTTGAAGCGCGCCTTGTGCACGAGAGCTTCGGCGAGGAGGTCACCCGCTACGACGGACACTGCCGCGAGCTGTCCGCCGACGAGGTCGCCCGCCGTCTAGCGAACAACGAACCCTACGTCATACGCCAGAAGATGCCGCGCGAGGGCGAGACCAAGTTTGACGACCTCGTCTACGGCGAGATAACCGTGGACAACAAAGAGCTCGAGGACCAAATCCTCATCAAGAGCGACGGTATGCCGACGTACAATTTCGCAAACGTCGTGGACGACCACCTGATGGGCATAACCCACGTCGTGCGCGGCAACGAGTACCTTTCGAGCACGCCGAAATACAACTTGCTGTATGAGGCGTTCGGCTGGCAGGTGCCGCAGTATATCCACTGCGCGCCGGTCATGAAGGACGAGCACAACAAGCTGTCCAAACGCAACGGCGACGCGTCCTATCAGGACCTCGTCGCGAAGGGCTACCTTCCGAGCGCGATAATCAACTACCTTGCGCTGCTCGGCTGGGCGCCGAAAAGCGAGCGGGAGATTTTCACGCTGACGGAGCTTGTGAACGAGTTCGACATTGGCGGCATAAGCAAGTCTCCCGCCATATTTGACCCCGAAAAGCTGAAATACATCAACTCGGAATACATCCGCGCGCTGCCGCTCGAACAATACAAAGAGTATGCAATTCCATTTATTCGACAAGCAGTAAAACGCGAAATCGACGTTGACGTGCTGTGCGCGGCGCTTCAGCCCCGCACCGAGACGTTCTCTGACATACCTGCGCGGCTGGACTTTGTAGACGAGCTGCCCGATTATTCCAACGAGCTTTATTTCAACAAGAAGATGAAAACGGACGAGACGACAGCAAAGTCGGCGCTTGAGGCGCTGCTGCCCGTGCTTGAGGGAATGACGGCGTGGAGCGCCGAGAGCATACACGAGACGCTGTTTGCGCTCATCGAAAAGCTCGGGGTCAAAAACGGCTGGCTGCTGTGGCCGCTGCGCGTCGCGCTGTGCGGCGAGCCTGTGTCGCCCGGCGGCGGCATAGAGCTTGCGGCGATGCTCGGAAAAGACGAGACGATTGCGCGGGTCAAAAAAGGACTTGCGCAGCTTTAAGAGAAATTCGGAGGAATAAGAATATGGCTTTCGACAAGGCGGTCGAGCACCTGAAGAAGTACGGGTTCGAGGACCGCGTAAAGACCTTTGACGTTTCGAGCGCAACGGTGGAGCTTGCGGCGCTCGCCATCGGCGTGGAGCCTGCGCACATCGCCAAGACGCTCTCCTTCAAGGTGGACGACGCGCCGATACTCATCGTCGTCGCGGGCGACGCGAAAATCGACAATCACAAGTACAAGGAGTTCTTTCACACCAAAGCGAAGATGCTCACCCCCGACGAGGCAGTGGAGCTGGTCGGACACGCGGTCGGCGGCGTCTGCCCGTTCGGGGTCAACGACGGGGTGAAAAGCTACCTTGACGAATCGCTCAAGCGCTTCGACATAGTTTATCCCGCGGCGGGCAGCGACAACAGCGCCGTGAGGCTCACGCCGGACGAGCTGGAGAAATGCTCGGAATGCGTGTGCTGGGTGGACGTGTGCAAGCTGCCCGAAAGTGAGCAGTGAATAAAAAGAGGGCGCGGATTTCGCGCCCTCTTTTTTGCAGCGTTGCGTTTTTCGCGCGGCTGTCGCTGAAATCAGCAAAAGTCATTGTGCCGCTTTCGTGTCGGTGAAAAGCCGAATGCAGCGCCCCTGAACGGGCGTCGCCGGCTCATATCTCACCGACCCGTGCTTTTGCGCGGAAGTAGTCGGGAAAGCCGCGGTACTCGCCGAAATACTCCCAGCGGCACTGCCGCAGCGCCGCTCGGCGTTCGGCAGCGTTTGCAGCCGCCTTGGTCGCGACGAACTCGTTGCCGAACAGCCCGCGAAAATGTCCGAGCGCGAATTCCAACAGCTCGCGGACATACTCCGCTTTTTCAAAATCGCTTGCAAGGTCGATTCGCAGGATGCCCGTCTGCCCCTCAAAGCCCTCAAGCGTTCCGACCGCCTCGCCGCTTGCATTGTCCAATATCGAAAAGCGAATGAATCCGCGCTTTGCGTAAAAATCCAGCCAGTAGTCGATTATCTGCTGCATTCTTTCAACCGATTCGGCAAAAAAGCCGAAGTCGCAGTTGTCGTCGTTCATGAGCGTCACCGCGCGGCGGTCGTTGTAACAGCGAAAGAGCGTGTTCGCGTCGGCTTTCTCGACGAGCCTGAGTGTGAAGCTCTTTGTGAAAAAGACGGGGCACTGCAAATAGGCGTCCATGGCGATTCTCCCGATGTAAATGGTTTTCTTCTGTCCGATTAATTATATCAAAAATCCGCGCGTCCCGCATTCCGATCAGCCGCGAAAGAAATTGAAAAAAATGTTTGCTCCTGCAGGATATATGATATAATAATTCAAATGTCGCTTTGACATAATCTCTTCAAAAGGACGGATTCCTCCATGAGAATCATCAAGACCGCAAACTATGATGAGATGAGCGCAAGAGCAGCCGACTATATTGCCGCGCAGGTGATATTGAAGCCGAACGCAACGCTTGGGCTCGCGACCGGCTCGACGCCTATCGGCGCGTACAAGGCGCTCGTCGCCAAGTACAACGCGGGTGAGCTGGATTTTTCCGGCGTCACCACCGTCAACCTTGACGAGTACAAGGGCATCACCCACGAGAACGACCAGAGCTATTATTACTTCATGCATGACAATCTGTTCAATCACGTCAACGTTCCCGAGGAACGCATAAACGTTCCCAACGGTCTTGAGTCGGACGCCGCAAAGGAATGCGCGCGCTACAACGCCGTAATCGAAGCGACGGGCGGCATCGACCTGCAGCTGCTCGGCATCGGCAGAAACGGTCACATCGGCTTCAACGAGCCGTGCGACGAGTTTGTGACCGGCACCCACGAGGTTAAGCTGACCGAGAGCACCATCGACGCCAACAAGCGCTTTTTCGCAAGCGAGGCGGACGTCCCGCGCTATGCGTACACCATGGGAATCCAGAACATAATGAGCGCAAAGAAGGTGCTCGTCGTTGCGTCCGGCAAGGACAAGGCGCAGGCGATAAAGGACTCCTTCTTCGGACCGGTTACGCCGCAGGTGCCCGCTTCTGTGCTGCAGCTTCACCCCGATGTGCTGCTCATCGCGGACGCCGACGCGCTTTCGCTCGTCAACGCCTAAGACAAACAATCTTTCGTGCCCGCCGACCGTAAGGTCGGCGGGCTTTTGCGCGCTCAGGCAAGAGTCCCTTACGCTCCCGCGTCTTCGCGGACGGGGTTATATGACGAAAAGCTTCGCACCGTGTGCCGCCCCTCGCTGCTGCCGGATATGGAAGCAGCCGCACGAGGAGACGCTCAAAGATGCTGTGTGGTGATATGTTACTCACGACAAAGAAATGTAAAAAATGGCATATTAATACAAATCTTAACACGGAATTAACACAAATCGTGGTTAAATTGTACCAGAATAATCTGTTGCAAGCGGTCGAAAGGTGTCGAAACGCGGAAAAGTTGTATGTTTTTCGAAAAGCGTTGCGCAAATTCGACAAAGAGAACAAGAGGAAATTTATAACTGAGCAGTTGCATTATTTTGTAATTCGATAGTATTCTAAATAATATGGCAAAATTCTGAAAAATAAGGGGGGAGATACCGATGAGATTTGTTGTTTGCGACGCCGACACCGAATACGCACAGGAGCTGCGAAGCGAGCTGGAGCGCGCCCAGCTATGCTCGGTGTTCAGCAACCCCGAATGTCCCGAGGATTTTGAGCGGCTGCTCAAGGACGTGAGCTTTTGCGCCGACGTGTTCCTGATTGACGCTGATTTCGGCGGAGAAAGCATGGGCATACGGCGGACCGCGCATGCCGTCGCCGAATACTATCCGCGCGCGCAGATAATTTTCATGACCGTCGGTGTGGTCAGACTGCACACCTTTTACGAGGCGCCGCACTGCTGCGCGTTCATCAAGCGCAACTATAAACAGGCGCTCCAGCGGGCGGTCGAGCACGCCTTCCGAAGGCTGATGAAGACGCGCAATCTGCTGAGGATTGCAAACAAGGGAGTGGACGAGATAGTAAATTGCGACGATATTCGCTATATCGAGCGCAGCGGTCACGTCACGCTGCTGCGGCTAGGGCTTGACACCAAGCGGGTGGGCACAAAGCTCAACGAGCTGCTGCCGCAGCTTCCCCGTGCGCAGTTTGTGCGCTGTCACGAAAGCTATATCGCCAATTTGAGCTATGTAAAGCAGCTCAGCGCCAAGAGCGTGATGCTCAGCGACGGCGCGCAGCTGCCGGTCAGCCGTCAGTACCGCACGCAGGTGCGCGGACACCTGATGCGTTACATCGGCAAAAGTCTGTGAGCCGCAGACGTATTCCGCGAGAGGCGAAAAAAGCAAAGGCTATTGTAAGAATAACGGGAAATGGACCGAAAACCGAACGTTTTGTAGTCGCTTATACAAAAAGCCGAGGACAAGCCCCCGTTTGATTGACACAAAATTTTTCCACAGTTATAATTTTGCTTGTAAATACTTTACGGGGGTGGTTGAAATGGTCGATGAGGTACTGGATTTTCTCATGCGGCAGGATTCGCAAATAGCGTCGGTGATAGCCGACGAGTATGCGCGTCAGCAGCGCAATCTCGAACTTATAGCGTCCGAGAACATCGCAAGCGAGGCGGTCATGGCGGCGATGGGAACGGTGCTTACCAACAAATACGCCGAAGGCTATCCGGCACACAGGTACTACGGCGGCTGCGAATACGTTGACGTCGTCGAGAACATCGCCATCGAGCGCGCAAAGCAGCTGTTCGGCTGCAATTTTGCCAACGTTCAGCCGCACTCCGGCTCACAGGCGAACGAGGCGGTCTATTTCGCACTCGCGCAGCCCGGCGACAAAATCATGGGCATGAGAATCGACCAGGGCGGACATCTTACCCACGGCTCCAAGGTCAACATCTCCGGCAAATACTTTGACTTTCTCGGCTACGGCGTAAACGAGCAGGGAGTCATCGACTACGATGAGGTTCGCCGCGCCGCAAAAGAATTTATGCCGAAAATCATCGTCGCAGGCGCGTCCGCTTACCCGAGAGCAATCAAGTTCGACGTCTTTGCGGACATCGCCAAAGAGGTCGGCGCGTATCTGTTCGTCGATATGGCGCACATAGCCGGTCTTGTCGCGGCGGGAGAGCATCAAAGCCCGTTGCCGTATGCCGACGTCGTCACCACCACCACCCACAAGACCCTTCGCGGACCCCGCGGCGGCATGATACTGTGCAACGACGAGGAGATTGCGAAGAAGATAAACAAGGCGATATTCCCCGGAATGCAGGGCGGACCGCTCATGCACGTCATCGCCGCCAAGGCAATCTGCTTCAAGGAAGCGCTCAGCGACGAGTTCAAGAGCTATCAGCATCAGGTCGTGCTCAACGCCGCGACGCTCGCGGACGCGTTTAAAAGCGAGGGCATCGACCTCATAAGCGGCGGCACCGACAACCACCTCATGCTGCTGGATCTGCGCTCGGTCGGCATGACGGGCAAGGAGCTGGAGACGCGGCTTGACGAGGTGCACATAACCGTGAACAAGAACAGCATCCCCAACGACCCGCAAAAGCCCACCGTCACCTCCGGCGTGCGTGTCGGCACCCCCGCCGTCACGACGCGGGGACTGCGCGAGGATGACATGAAGCGCATTGCAAAGCTCATCAAGCTCGCGTGCGTCGATTACGAAGCAAGCGCCGATAAAATACGCGCGGAAGTTCGCGAGATGTGCGACGCGCACCCGATATATAAATAAGCGTTAAAACAGGAATGCCTTTTCTTCGCGAAGCGGGGCAAAGGCATTTTTTTGCGAAACTGCGGCGTGCCGCCCCGCATACGCGCCGCGCGGCGAGTGTTTTTTCAAAGCGGATGCACACGGGGTATTTTTGTGTTACGATAAGCATAGGGATTTAAGAATTGAGCATAACACGGAGAAAACTATGAGCGGCGGAAAAATTGCGGCGCTGCTTGCGGCGGCGAGCGCGCTGTACGCATACGGAAGATTCATCGAGCCCGCGCAGCTGAAAACGGCAAGGGTCAATTTTACGCTGCCCGGACGCTTTCGTGATTTTCGGACGGTGTTTTTCACCGACACCCATTTCGGTCTGATGTATACCGAGCGCAACATGGCGCGCTTGGCACAGGCGATAAATGAGCAAAAACCGGACGTCGTGTTGTTCGGCGGCGACTTTATCGACCACATAAAGCGTGACCGCAGCAGGCTGGATTTTGCGCTGCTCGCCTCGGCGCTCGGCACGATCTCGGCGCCCATGGGCAAGTTCGCCGTCGCGGGAAACCACGACTACCGCGGCGGGGCATACCGCGCGTTTGAGAACGTTATGCACGCGGGCGGCTTTGCCGTGCTTCGCAACGAAAGCGTCCCGCTGGGAAATACGGGGCTTGCGCTTTACGGTGCGGACGATATGGTCTTTTCGGGCAATTCCTCCCGCGCCATTGAGCTGCCGCAGGGCTGCGGAATCGTACTTGCGCACAAGCCGGGACTGGTGAACAAAATGCGCTCGGACGGACGCTGCGTTGCGTTTTGCGGTCACTCCCACGGCGGACAGATATGGGCGCCGCCGCTCAACGACCTGATTATGCCAAGCGAAGTCGAGGGATACGTAAAGGGCAGATATGACGGCGTAGGCGCGCGGGGGAACATCACGCTTTACGTCAGCTCGGGCGTGGGCATGACGGGACTGCCGCTTCGCTTTCTCGTGCCCCCGCAGATAGTCGCCGCGGACTTCACAAGCGAAAAAACGCCGGACGACGGCGCAGCGGTATTGAAATAACAAAAACAAGCGTCTGCTTTGAGCAACAGCTCCGGCAGGCGCTCTTTTATTTAGTCGGGGTAAGGCGTCTGTGCTTGTCGCGCAAGGCGCTCAGATGTACAGCCGCTTGATAATCTCCTCGCGCAGCTTGTCGCGCTTTTGCAGCACGTAGAAGAAGCCCGCAAATATGAAGCAGGACGCGAGCACGAACAGCGACCACAGCAGCGGCATCTCGGCGTGGACGTAGCGGCTTATCGTGTAATCGAGCGCCACGCAGCAAAGCGCCGCGACGATGAGAATAAGCGAGATTTTATACAAATCCGCAAGCCGCGAGCGGCGGGCGATATATATGCAAAGCGATACGCTCACGCAGACGCTCAGCACCAGCGGCAGCCCGAGCGAAAGGAACCAGTCGCCCTTGGTCGTGTAGCAGATAAGCGCGATATAGGCGCTGAGAGCCACGGTGTCGATTGCAAGATATAAATACGGATGCGGCACCTCGTACAGGAACGGAAAAACCGCGAACAGGAACAAGCAGATGTCCGCGCCGATGACATAGCCCGACCAGGTGAGCTGATGATTGTACAGTATGTCGGTCAGGAAGGGGATGACCAGGGGAATGAGCATGAGCAGCGAGACGAGCCGCACGGCGAACTTGCGGTTGAGCGTCGAGACCACCTTTTCCACCCGACGGGGATATGGGCGGGACTCCGGCTCGCGCCATTCGCACGCGGGGTTTATCACCTCGACCCCGCACAGCGGGCAGTTTTTCTCCGAAGCGGCGAGCTCAACGCCGCAGTTGACACAGTAGGACATCGGTTATCAGTACCTCCTGTTGCTTTCGACCTTGACGTGGATTCCGAGCTTGACGAGCGTTGTGAAGAACACCCGCTCAATGTCCGGCTCCTCGATGGTGCGCGTAAAGTTTATGACCGTCGTGCCGTTGTAGCTCGCGCAGGCGGCGGAGACGGGGTTGTATTTGAGCGAGCCTATCATAAAGTCCAGACGCTCGACGTATTTTTTCATCTCGGGCGGCAGATTGACCCCGCCGAGGTTGGAAAAGGTGGTCGAGGAGGTCTTGTCCCCGTTGAGCAGGAACGCAACGCTCATCGCCTGATTCTTAATAAACAGCGGCATTGCCCGCAGCGCCTTGTAGCGCTCGATGCTGACGTTGGAGGAAATGCGCGCGTTCATCATTTTCTCCGTCGCCTCCAGCGCCATGAACGCCTTGACGCGGCGCAGAATCTCCTCGTAGGTGTACTCGCCGTATTTGGGGTCGATGCCGGGATTGACGAAGCACGAGAAGTTACGCAGCGTTCGGGTGCGATAGAATTTACGCATATTCACAGGCACGCATATCTTCACGGGAGTCAGTCGGCGGCGCATATTCGTGTCGGTTTTCTGCTTTGTGTACACCGACCAAATCAGCGTTGAGACCAAAAACTCGGTCACGCTCACGCCGAGGTCGTGCGCCTTTGCAAGCACCTCGGACGCGGGCATAAGTCCGGTCACGATGTTCACAAAATGCGGGTCGGTCTTGGTGCCGTGTATGCGGTACGCCGCGCCTTCAAGCATACTCTTGGTCGTCCCGCGCGAATAGCGCATAAACGCGTCCTCAAGCTCGCCGGGACTGGGCGGTTCCTCGCAGTCGAGTATGCGCCCGCCGCGCCGTATCACAACGCCGTAGCGCAGCGTTAGGTACTCGGCGACCAGCGTTTCGAGAAAGCACAGTCCTCCCGTGCCGTCGCTCAAAACGTGGAACACCTCGAGCGCGATTCGCTTTTCGTAGTAGCGCACGCGGAACATGAAGCAGCCGTTTTCGTTGAGCTTCATGCGAACGCAGGGGTTCGCGACGTCCGGCTGGACCTGCGGTGTGTCCGACACCGGCTCAAGGTAATACCAAAACAAGCCGGGACGCAGCCTCAGCGTGAAGCCGGGCAGCCGCTTCGCCGTCCGCTCGAGCGCGAGCTGAAGCACGGCGGGGTCGATTTTTTCGTTCAGCTGCGCGGAAAGCCGGAATATCGCGGTCCAGCTTCGCGTTTTCGCCGCCGGATAGATCTTCGCCGCGTTGTCCAGCTTGTACCATTTGATTTTTTTCGGTTTCGGGGTCTTAACGTCCATTTGCTGTTATTCTTCGCTTTCCTGCGGTAGATGCTGTGCTAAAAATGCCTCTATTTTGCTCATCGCTTCCTTCGCCTCGGGAACGCCGTACAGCACATAGACGTGCCACATTCCCGGCTCGAAATGCGCCGTGCACTCGACGCCGTACTCGATAAGCTTTTGCGCGAGCAGCACGCTGTCTCCTTCGAGCATTTCATAGGTGCCCGCAAACAGCAGCACCGGCGGCAGACCGGACAGGTCGCCGTACAGCGGGGAGATAAGCGGGTTTTTGAGGTCGCCGCCCGAGTAGAGGTTGGCGGAGTACTTCAGCGCGTCCTCAAACAGGCAAGGGTCCACCGCCGCTTTGGTGGTGAAGGTCGGGTTGGTGCAGCTCAAATCCGCCCACGGCGAGAGCGCGACGATGCACGCGGGCAGCGGCAGCGAGAGCGCCTTGAGCTTTTGCATAAGACAGAAAATGAGTCCTCCGCCTGCGGATTCGCCCACGACCGCGATTTTGTGCGGCATATAGGTTTCAAGCATACGCCTGTACGCGGACACTGCGTCGTCCAGCGCGGCGGGGAACGGGAACTCCGGCGCGAGCCGATAGCCGACGCACAGCGTCTCGCAGCCGGTCGTCTCGCACATTACGCCGCCGAAGCCCTTGGCGTATTCTATGGAACCGGCGGTGTAGCTACCGCCGTGAAGATACAGTATGGCGTTGTCGTTTGCGCCCTCGACGCTGTGCGCCCACTGCGCCTCAAAAAGCGGGAACGGCTCCTTGCGATAAGCTATCCTGCTCTCGAGCGCCTTGGCGCCGAGCAGACCCAGCGAGTCCTGCGCCTTGCGCTGACCTTCGATGGACAGCATCTTCATAAGCGGGCGGATGAGCTCGAGCTGTGCGCGCATGGCGGTTCCGATTACAGTTGGCATAGCGTCCTCGTTTTCGTCGAAAATATTTCGGTGAAATGATTATAGCATAAAACCCGCGCATATATATGAAGATTATGTGATATTTATGCGCAAAACGCCAAAGCCTCCGCCGTCGGCGGGGGCTTTGGCGGCACACGCGCTGTGCAGCGGCGCGTCAGATTACGCTTTCGAGCGCTGCGGGCTTCTCGACCAGTCCCAGCCGCTCGTCTATGAGCGCGAAGCGGTAGCCCTGCGCTTGGGCGTAGTCGATGAAGTCGCCCATTATCGCGTCGTTGGTCGAGCTGACGGCGTGCAGCAGGTATATCGCGCCGGGGTGCAGCGCGCCGCAAAGCCGCTCAAGCGCGGCGGCAGGCTCCGGCTGCGCGTCGGTCAGCCAGTCCTTATATGCGAAGGACCAGAATATACTGTTATAGCCCAGCTTCGTCAGCTGACGCAGCGAGCGTTCGGAGAACTCCCCGCGCGGGTAGCGAAACAGCTTCATCTCGTAACCGAACTCGGACTTTACCCGCTCGTGAAGCCCCATGACCTCCTCTTGGGCGCGGTCGACGGAAATCTCGGGCAGCGACGGGTGCTTTATCGTGTGATTGCCAAGGGTGTGTCCGCCGTCCGCCAGACGGCGCACAACGTCGGGCGCTTCGTTGAGATAGTCGCCCGTCAAAAAGAAGGTCGCCTTGACGCCGCGCTCGTCCAGCGTGTCGATTATGCTCGGCGTATAGCCGTTCTCGTAGCCAAGGTCGAACGTAAGGTAGATGACCTTGTCGTCGTCGGGAAAGATGAAATACCCGCCGAGCGCACCGTACTTCGACTGGGCGTCGAGACTGCCGACAGTCTGGTTCTTTCCGTTGACCTGCGTTCCCGGTCCCCAGCCGACCTTTTCGCCCGAAAGCTCCTCGTCCGGCTTCGCCGCGGCGACCTCAAGCCCGTCGTCCGACGGCAGCTCGTCCGACTGTTCGTCCGGCTGAGCGCTTTGCCCGTCGCGTTCGGCGTTTCGCTCGGTCGGCAGCGCCGCGCGGGAATTTATCAGCGCCGTGTTGTTTCTTGCGAATGTCAGCACCGCCGCGAGCACGACCACCAGCAGCGCGAGCAGAGCGAGAGCTATGGATTTCAAAACATTGTTCATAATAAAAAGCTCCTTTGCACGATTATTGTGCCAAAGGAGCGGGGATTGTATCGCTTGAAATAACTGTCAGTCGGCGGAAATTACGACCGTTACGCCCACAGGCATACAGATGGCGTATTCGTACTCCTCGCCGATAAAGCCGAAATGCTCGCACAGCAGGTCGGGACACTGCGAGTTCACAAAGCGAATTCGCTTGTCCTTTACCTCGAGCGTTACCGGCAGCAGCGCGTCGATGTGATATTCGCCGTCGCGGGAAAGGTCGATTCGCTGCGTTTCGACCCCGTTCACGCTGACAACGGCGACGTTGCCCTTGGGTCCGCGCGGAATAAGCAGCAAGCCTGCGGCGCACACGGCGAGCAGGACGAGTATGATTATCAGGTCTCTTTTTTTGAAGAATTTTTTGCTCATAGTCACATTTTAACACAATTTACGCGCACTCGGAAGTCGATGTTTGTAGAATTGATATAATGCTTATTTCGGTACTCGTATGCTATAATTCATTTGTTGTTCTTTTGCCATAATACTTGCGCGGTGTGCGCGCGAAAGGAATACTTTGATGAAAAAGCTCCTTGTTGTTGTGGATATGCAAAACGATTTCATATACGGAACGCTCGGCACGAAAGAAGCGGTCGCGATTCTCCGCGCCGTGACCGACAAGGTCGCGGGCTTTGAGGGCGACATCATATACACCAAGGACACCCACACCTCGCGCTATCTTGACACCGCCGAGGGCAAAAAGCTCCCCGTCCAGCACTGCATCAAGGGCACCGACGGCTGGCGCATTGAAGCGGCGCTCGAAAAGCTGTTCCTCGACAAGCGCTGCGAGTGCGTTGAAAAGGACACCTTCGGCAGCAGCGAGCTGCCGCTGCTCATACGCAAAAAGTACCCTGAGGGCCTCGACGAGATTGAGCTTATCGGACTTTGCACCGACATCTGCGTCGTCTCCAACGCCCTTATCCTCAAGGCGTTCTTCCCGGAAACGGTCATTTCGGTCGATTCCGAGTGCTGCGCGGGCGCGACGCCGCAAGGGCACAAAGAGGCGCTGGACGTCATGCGCATCTGCCACATAGACGTGCGGTAATTTCGGCACAAGTCACCATTCACCAGCAAAAAACCGCCCGCAAACCCGTCGATTCGGCAAAAATGAAAAAAGCGCTTGACGGCGGCGGGCTTTGCGGATATAATCACTTCAATACACAAAAGCTGTGAAGAGAAGAGTAACGCTCACGGAAGGTTCAAAGAGAGTCCGCGTATGCTGAAAGCGGATAACCGGAAGTCGCGCGAACATGGTCTCGGAGCTGCGGCGCCGAATGCTTGCCTTGAGGTGCCGACGGGTTCGCCCGTTAAAGCGATGGGGTATATCGGAAACGCGTATCCGACGAGGCACACGCCGTGAGGCGCGCGCGAACTAAGGTGGTAACACGGGCAATGCTCGTCCTTATTGTAAGGACGGGTTTTATTTTTTATTCTCAAAGGAATCGGGGTCGGGTCGGTTGATTGAACTAAGGAACGTATGCAAGACCTTCCATACCAAGGACGGCGACGTCGTTGCGTGCAAGGACGTGTCGCTGGACATTAAGGAAGGAGAAATATTCGGGATAATCGGATTTTCCGGCGCGGGCAAATCGACGCTCATACGCTGCATAAATCTGCTTGAGCGCCCGACGTCCGGCAGCGTGACGGTGGACGGGCGGGAGATGACCGCGCTTAACGCGCATGAGCTGCTTGAGGCGCGCAAGAACATCGGCATGATATTTCAGCAGTTCAATCTGCTCATGCAGCGCACCGCGCTCGAAAACATCTGCTTTCCGCTGCTCATCTCCGGCGTGGACAAAAAGGCCGCGAAAAGCAAGGCGCTTGAGCTGCTCGAGCTCGTCGGCATTCCCGACAAGGCGAACGCCTATCCCGCGCAGCTGTCCGGCGGACAAAAGCAGCGCGTCGCGATAGCCCGCGCGCTTGCGAGCGAGCCGAAGGTGCTGCTGTGCGACGAGGCGACGAGCGCGCTTGACCCGACGACCACCCAGCAGATACTGCGGCTCATCAAAGAGCTGAACAAAAAGCTCGGCATAACGGTGGTCATAATCACCCACGAGATGCGCGTCATCGAGCAGATTTGCTCGCGCGTCGCGATAATGGACGAGAGCGTTATTGCGGAGACGGGGAAGGTTTCCACCGTGTTCGCAAAGCCGAAGTCCGCAATCGGGCGCAAGCTCATCTTCCCCGAGGGCAAGCGCACCGATGAGTTTCTCGGCAAGCACTGCCTGCGCGTGGTGTTCGACGGCAAGACCTCCTTTGAGCCTATCATCGCAAACATGATACTCGAGTGCGACGCGCCGGTGAACATCCTTTATGCCGATACCAAAATGATAGACGGCAAGGACTTCGGACAGATGGTCATACAGCTGCCGGAAAACGAGATAACCTCGCAGCGAATGCGCGCGTTTCTCGACATTAAAAAAATCAAGTATGAGGAGGAATTCGTCGATGCTCAGCAGTGATATGTTAGCTTTGCTCGGAACGGGAATACTGGAATCGCTGTACATGACGCTCGCGTCCTCCGCTGCGGCATACATAATCGGAATGCCGCTCGGGCTGGTGCTCGTGCTGACCGACAAAGAAGGGCTTTGCCCCATGCCGACGCTCAACAAGGTGCTCGGCGTCATCGTCAACATACTGCGCTCGGTGCCGTTCATCATTCTGCTCGTCGTCATAATGCCCTTTACTCGCTGGGTCACAGGCACGACGCTCGGCTCGGAGGCGACGATTGTTCCGCTGGTCGTTGCGGCGTTCCCCTTCGTCGCGCGTGTGGTCGAAGGCTCGATACGCGAGGTCGACCACGGCGTCATCGAGGCGGCGCAGTCGATGGGCGCAAGCCCGTGGCAGATAGTCACCCGCGTAATGCTCGTCGAGGCGACCCCGTCGCTGATAAACGGCGCGGCTATCGCGGTGACGACGATACTCAGTTACTCGGCGATGGCAGGCATCGTCGGCGGCGGCGGCTTGGGAGCCATCGCTATAAACTACGGCTACTACCGCCGCGAAGACCTCATAATGCTCATTGCGGTGGTTCTGCTTGTGCTCATCGTTCAGGTGTTCCAGGAAGTCGGAACGCGGGGCACAAAAAAGATAGACAAAAGAAATCATTAAAAACGGAGGAAATCAAAATGAAAAAGCTGCTTTCACTGGTACTCACGCTCGTACTCGCCCTCGCACTGCTTTCCGGCTGCGGCGGCGGCGCAGCCGCCGGAACGACCACGCTCAAGGTCGGCGCAAGCGTCACCCCCCACGCGGAGATACTCGCGCAGGTGACCGAGGCGCTCGCCGCGAAAAACATCAAGCTCGAAATAGTCGAGTACACCGACTATGTGCAGCCCAACACCGCTGTCGAGAGCGGCGACCTTGTCGCGAACTATTTCCAGCACCAGCCGTATCTGGATTCCTTCAATGCAGATAACGGCACCCACCTTGTGAGCGTCGCCGCCATACATTACGAGCCGCTCGGAATCTATCCCGGAAAGACCGCCAAGCTCGCCGACATACCCGACGGCGGCAAGATAGCCGTTCCCAACGACGCGACCAACGAAGCGCGCGCGCTGCTGCTACTCGAAGCGCAGGGACTCATCAAGATAAAAGAGGGCGCGGGTCTGAACGCGACCAAGATAGACATCGCCGCGAATCCCAAGAACCTTGAGATTGTTGAGATTGAAGCCGCCCAGCTTGCCCGCTCGTTGCCCGACGTCGATTTCGCCGTCATCAACGGCAACTACGCGCTGCAAGCAGAGCTCAACCCGCTGACCGACGCCGTAGCGTACGAGGAGAAGGACTCCGAGGCGGCAAAGACCTATGCGAACATACTTGTCGTCAAAGAGGGCAATGAGAACAACG
>CAYXRE010000005.1:0-33333 GCA_964466125.1 uncultured Oscillospiraceae bacterium | reverse complement strand
ATATATAGCAACAGCAACGGCTGCTTTTTACAGCCACGATGAGAAAGGATTTGAAATGAAAAAACTGATAAGCGTTCTTCTATGTCTTTCGCTTATTCTAAGCACATTCCTGCCGGTAATGGCGGTTGAGACCACAGACGGAGCTTTGGCTTCGGGAGAAGTGGAAATAACCGAAGAGGAGTTCCGCGCGTTGCTTGAAAACGCGGATTCTGCCGTCGAGCCGACGTCGGACGAGACATCGGAATTTGATACGCAGGAAACTGTGCCTGTCGCTCAAGCGGAGGCTCAGAGCGATGCAGTGCTGCCGGAAGTTTCCGAGGAGCCGCTGCCTGCTGTCTCCACCGACGCGAGCGAATACACGGATTTTGTATACTCTCCCGACGGCACATACATAACCGGCTATGTCGGAAACGGCGGTATCGTAATCGTTCCGTCCACAAACGGAGACCCGACGCTGCCGGTTACCGTAATCGGTATTGAGCAGGACGCTTTTGCAAACAACAATTCGATTCTCTCGGTTGAGCTGCCTGATACAATAACAACAATAAAAGCGGGGGCATTCGCAAACTGTTCTTCGCTTTACTCAATGACTCTCCCCTCCTCGCTTACCACGATTGAGGACGGCGCATTCTACGGCACGCCGCTGACCGACATAACGGTCGTACCGCGGGAGTGTCCCCCTCCTATGTCGCAGTTGACGGCTGGCTTTACAGCGCGGACATGACCAAACTCGTAAATGCCTATCTTGATACAAGCGAAAGCCTTTACTTTGCAATTCCCGATGGAGTTACGGAGATTTTGTCCAAAGCGCTGTACGCTCCGGCTTCACATGGAGCCATTCAGCTTTATGTGCCGGATTCTGTTGTGACAATTCCCAGTGACCCGCAGTTCATAACTTCTCTCGGAGATGATGTGCAGATTCTTTGCAGCGAAACCGGCGCCATGCACACCTATCTTGTCACCAACTCGCTTACTGCGAATTATGTCGAAAGCGGCAGCGCGGACGACGCGCGCAGCTCGATTGTCGGTGCGGTAATCACACTTGGCAGCGACGAATATAAATACTCCGGCTTTGCAATTATGCCTTCGCTGAGCGTTGTGCTTGAGGGCAGGACACTCCGCCGCGATGTTGACTACACCGTTGAATATCTCAACAACATCGACGCCTATGACGACGCGACAGTTAAGGTGAACGGAATCGGCGAATACAAGGATACCGTTGAAGAAGGGTTCCACATTGTCCCCAGAGAGCTGTCGTATGTTGATTTTGCCGACATACCGACGCAGTACTACACGGGATTTGAAATACTGCCCGAGCTGTCTCTTACATATTACAACGACACGCTTGAGCTTTATCGCGATTATGTCTTTGTCTCTTGCACCAACAATGTAAAGAAAGGCACTGCGAAGCTCAAAATCGAAGGTATCGGAAACTACACAGGTTATCTTTCGGACACGTTCAAGATAGCAGGACGGGACATTTCGCTTGCGCAAATCGAGAATGTGCCGAGCTCTGTCGCGTATGACGGAACCGAGCACAAATTCGTCCCGACGGTCAAATACAATCTCAACGGAACGGAAGTCACCCTTGTCGCAAACAAGGATTATACTGTCAGCTATGAAAACGTCAAGGACTTCACCACCGCTTCGAGCAAGGCGAAGGTAATAATAAACGGCATACGCGATTACTCGAATTCTATCGTCAAGGAGTTCGAGATAGTTCCCCTTGCGCTGACAGACAACGGCGGTGTCCCCATAAGCGACGTCAGCATAACAAAATCCGCCTTGACCGACTTCTCCTTCGGTCTGCTTGACCCGTTCACGGTCACATATAACGGCAAGCTGCTTAATACGGGAACCGACTATATCATTTCTTATGACAACAACTATACCAATCTGAGCGGAGAGGACGGCGACTTTTCGGTTGAAGTCACACTGACCTTTATCGGAAACTATTCCGGCAGCTATTCAGATACCTGTTTGATTGCGAAAAAACAGCTGGACGCTTCCATGGCGCTCAAGCTGGAGAATGAGGACTATTCCGGAGAGCAGATAAGACCGAAGCCGACAGTAATATATGCCGAGGGCAACGGCGGAGATAATCTGCTTGAGGAAGGCGTCGATTATGAGCTCAGCTACGGCGAGAACCTTTCGGTCGGTACCGGAACGGTGACCGTCACCGCCAAGGCTCGCTCAATTTATGCCGGCTCGTTTACCATGACCTTCAAGATTCAGCGACAGAACATCGCTGCGATTGACGATGACTATCTCTTTGTAATCAGCGATGAGGTTGAAAACGGACCCGACGACAATGTCTTTGAGTATTCCGGCAGAGCGGTGAATCCGTATGACCTTGACCAAGTGTCGCTTACCTCAAACGATACCGATGAATTGGACAGGAATGTCGATTATCGCGTCACATACTATAACAACACAAAAGCCGGTAATGCCAGCGTTAAGTTTGTCGGAATCGGCGGCTACAGCGGAACCATAACAAAAAAGTTCACCATTACCCGACGTGAAATCGCTCTCAGCGACACACCTTCGGTCGGATTCGAGGTTAATGCCGAATACAACCACGGCTCAAAAGCGGTCATGGTGGTCTATGATAAACAAAACGACAGATACCTGACCGAGGGCAAGGATTACACCGTCAAATCGCTCGAGCGCGACGACGACGTCGGCGAATATGTCGATTGTATAATAACTGGCAAGGGCAACTACACCGGTGTAGTGGAATACCTCGACACGATAGACAAGTTTGACCTATCGGGCGCTCAGGTGACCGTTACTAAGCCCACCTACTCCGGCTCTCAGCTCACGCCTAAGATAACGGTAAAAGCGAACAACAAGCTGCTCAAGCTCGACACCGATTACACGGTAAGCTACGGCGCAAACGTCAACGCGGGAAGCCTTGCAGGCTCCCTTCGCATAACCGCCGCCGCAAGCAGCGAGTTTTACACCGGACACAAGGACGTTTACTTCGACATCGCGCCTCTTGCAATCAGCAAGACGACCGTTAACTACCGCAACGTTTGGAAGCGGACAGGAAGCCCCATTGAGCCGCCCGTTGAGCTGACGCTGCAAAAGGGCTTAATTACGGTTGACAACGCAAATTATGGACTCGTCTATACCAAAAACGTCAATGCCGGCACTGCAAACATAAAGATAACCGGTCAGGGTAATCTCACCGGTTCAATCAACAAGTCGTTCACGATAACCAACAAAGATGCTCTGGGCGATGCGGTTTTTGCCTGGGCCGACTCAGGCAACGGGCAGCTGAGCGTTACCTACACCGGTTCCGCGCTCACGCCTGAATTCACCCTTACGCACAGCGGCAGCACGCTTGTAAAGAATCGCGACTATACGCTTAGGTTCACCGCCAATGTAAATGCTGGAACCGGCATTCTGACGCTGACCGGCAAAGGCAATTATCAAGGCACGCTTACCGAACACTTCACGATTGACCCCATGAGTCTTGCAAGCGCGCAGTTTACCGGCGTCGCGGACATTTATATGTTTACCGGCGCGCAGATTAAGCCGGTTCCGAGAGTAAAACTGGGCACAAAGACGCTTTCGCTTAAACGCGATTACACACTTTCTTATACCGACAATACCAACCCCGGCGACGCAAGCGTTGTTATAACCGGCTGCGGAAATTATGAGGCAACGGCGTCCAAGGGCTTTACAATCACGCCCATTGACATTGATACTCTGTCTTTGAGCGCCGTAAAGGCATACTATGTCCCCGCCCCCGCCTCTGCGCAGTTTGCTGAGGTCACGCTCGTGCTCAAAAAGGGCTCGACCGTCATACCTGCCGACAAGTACACCATTACCAGCCAAATTCCCAATGTGCTCGGCGACGGCGGCGTGTTTACCATAAGCGCCGTCGATGGTCAGGGACTGACCGGTACTCGAGACAGCCGCGCAGTGACCTCTGCGCGCCCGTTGAGCACCTGTACGGTAAGCGGAGTTGAGGAGCAGCACTATAAGAGCGGCGGCTGCACTCTGCCGAATCTGGAGCTTAGCTGGAGCAAGGAAAGTGACACCTATACGCTTGTTGAAAACACCGATTATACCGTTCGGTATTCGAACAACAAGGCGGTCGGGACCGCAAGCGTGATTATAACCGGCAAGGGTAAGTTCAACGGCTCTGTTACACAAAAATTCAAGATAGTTCCCCAGCCGATTGAACTCATTGATATTCAGGACTGGGATTTGGAGCACTATATCTACAACGGCAAGGCGCAGTCTCCGAAGCCGACGATTGTAATCGACAATGTAACTCTCAAGCTCAACAAGGATTACAGCCTCGTTTACAAAAACAATATAAACGCCGGCGACATGAGCGTCATTATCAAGGGTCTCGGCGGTTATACGGGAAGACTCACAGTAGTCAAGCAAATTGAACCTCGTTCGCTTGATGATTTGCGCGCTCCGTCGAACATGAAGCTGTTGTACAATTTCGGCGACAAGCCGATTGTGAGCGCGACCTTTACGCTCGACGGACGAAAACTCGCGCTTAACACCGATTACCGCACTTCGTGCGTTCCCGATGCAAGAACCGTCGGTTTGCCGGTTATGGTTACAATTGAAGCCGGCTCAAACGGCAACTATACCGGCAGCAGCGACCTTGGAGTTTTTGTCATACAGCGGCGTCCCGTCTCTGCCGATATGATTTCCATTGATAGCTCAAGATGCACCTATACCGGCTCGGCGATTCGGCCGGTGCTTGTCAAAAGACCAGGAACAAACATTGGAATATCGACAAGCGATTACACGATAACATATTACAACAATGTAAACGCCGGAACCGCGACCGCTGTTATCAACGGCTTCAACAACATGAGCGGCACGCTTAGATACAACTTCAGTATTCAGCCGCGCAGCATTTCGACCAGTGATTTCGTTGCGCGATTTGACAGCGGCTATAACGGCGAGGAGTACAACGGCAAACAGCGCTGCCCGAATATTACGCTGATGCAAGGCAGCTCAAGACGCCTGGTTCAAGGCCGCGAGTACAACGTGAGTTATCGCAACAACGTATATGCCGGAACCGCGACAGTCGTTTGCTCGGGTATCGGCAACTACGGCGGGCAGAAAACAAGGACCTTTATAATCCGTGCCCGCGCGCTGAACAATTCCACGGTTAAGACCAAAACAATCCCGAATCAGCGGTACACCGGCAAGGCGGTGACCCCGAGCGTTGTGATAACGGACAGCCGATACGGCAGAACGCTTGTGCGCGGCGTAGACTACACGCTGACCTATACCTCCAATCGTTACCCCGGCAAGGCGTGCGCAATTATTACCGGTATCTCCCATGCTTATACCGGAAAGATTTATCGTTACTTCTATATCGTCCAATGACGTAAAACCAAGGAAGCACTATGCATAACAAAAAACCTCTGCGCATATTCGCAAGCTTGCTTGTGACGCTGCTGTCTTTTTTCATAATGCTTGCTCCGAACGCGAGCGCCGCCGTGAACAGCGATTTGCGCTTTGAGAGCAACGGCGAATTCAAAATCCTCATTGTTGCCGACACACAGGACACCGATGAGCCGCAAAAAGAAATGCTGCGCCTTCTCGAGGCTTCACTCGACAAGGCGCAGCCGGACTTGGTGGTTTTGCTCGGCGATAATATACACGGACCCGCGGTTATCGGCGTCGAGCGCCGCGCGGCAAAGGCAATCGACTGCATTGTGCAGCCCATTGTCGAGCGTAATATTCCCTTTGCGCTCGTTTTCGGCAATCACGATGACGAAAGCGGCGTAAGCAAGGAATACCAAATGAACCTCTATCGCTCCTATGAAGGCTGTCTTGCAAGCGACGAAGACCCGACTCTCACAGGCTGCGGCAACTACAACCTTGTTGTCAAAAGCTCAGACGGTTCGAGAGATGCGCTCAACCTCTGGTTCTTGGACAGCGGAACATACGAGGACGTGTCACACAGCGGCTACGGCAACGTAGCGGCAGACCAACTTGAATGGTATAAAGACGAAAGCGCCGCACTCGCAAAGAGAAACGGTTCCAAACCGGTCCCCTCCTTTGTCTTTCAGCATATTCCGGTTCCAGAGGTCTGCGAAATGCTTTCGGAAGTGCCGCAGGACACGGAGAACGCCGTTGAGATGAACGGAAAGTATTATGTCGCGAACCCCCAGTTCATACGGGAAGGCTCATTGGGAGAAGCTCCCTGCCCATCTTCGGTCAACAGCGGTGAGTTTGATGTGTGGAAGTCCTGCGGCGACGTCGTTGCCGCGTTCTTCGGACACGACCATGTAAACGACTATGTCGGAGAGTTGGACGGCATTGACCTCGTTGCAACTGCGGGCTGTGGGTTCTTTTATCTACGGCAACGGCGATGACCACGGCACTCGTCTGATTACGGTCAGCGAAAACTCGCCTGAGGATTACAAAACAGAAATGCTGTACTACAAAGACATCGTGCAAAACCCCTCCACCGACGAAATCATCTCGACTAAAGGCGCGATGTTCATGCAATGCTTGATTGTCGCTGTTATACTTATTGTTCTTCTGTTGGTGTTTCTTGTGTTTTTAGTAAGACACATTATTAAAAAGCGTCGGCTCAAGAAAATCAAGACTGCCCGGATTTCCGAATAAAGGGATACTATCCCCGTTTCAGCCGCCAAAAGTATAATACATAAGCAAAGCCGTCCGCTTTCACTCAATGGGTGAGAACGGACGGTTTTTGTTTATTCGTTATGCAAAATGCTATTTGAGCATATTCAGAAACTGCGTCTCACTGAGCACGGTTATGCCAAGCTCGTTCGCTTTGGTCAGTTTGCTGCCAGCGTTTTCTCCCGCGAGCACATAGCTCGTCTTTTTTGACACGGAGGACGCCGCCTTGCCGCCGTTGTTCGCGATAAGCTCGTTCGCCTGCTCGCGTGAGAGCGTTTCCAGCGTGCCCGTGACCACAATGGTCATACCCTCGAGCTTGCGGGATTCTTCGCTTGAAACGTAACTCATGTTGACGCCCGAGCGGCGAAGCCGCTCCACCAAATCCCGTGCACCTTCGTTGGAAAAGAAGGTAACTGCACTCTGGGCAATCACTTCGCCGATTCCGTCAATACAGGAAAGCTCCTCGCTTTTTGCGGACATTATGGCGTCAATATGTCCGAAGCGCCGGCAGATGAGCGTTGCCGCGCGCTGACCGACATTGCGTATTCCGAGTGCAAACAGCAGCCTGTCAAGGTTGTTGGTTTTGCTTTTCTCAATCGAATCTATAAGATTTCCCGCAGACTTTTCCTTGAACTTGTCAAGCGTAAGCAGCTGCTCGAACGTTAGCTCGAAGATGTCCGCGATGTTGTTCACATAGCCCTTTTCAATGAGCTTGTCCACCGTGCTCTCGCCCATGTTTTCAATGTCCATCGCGCCCTTTGAAGCAAAGTGGATTATGTTTCTGCGCAGCTGCTCGGGACACTCGGGGTTAATGCAGCGAAGCGCGGCTTCGTCCTCGAGCCGTACGGTTTTTTCGCCGCAGGAAGGGCAGCACTCGGGCAGATGAAACGCCTGACTGTCCGGTTGGTGGTCGTACGCCTTGATGACCTCTGGTATGATGTCGCCCGCCTTGTGCACGTCTATCGTATCGCCGATGCGGATGTCCAGCGTGTCAATAAAGTCCTGGTTGTGCAGCACGGCGCGGGAAACCGTCGTTCCCGCAAGCAGCACGGGGGTGAACACGGCAGTCGGTGTAAGGACGCCAGTCCGTCCGACGGCGACTTCGATGTCCAGCAGCTCTGCGCTTTTGACCTGCGGCGGGTATTTGAAAGCCATTGCCCACTTCGGGTATTTACTAGTTGAACCAGCGCTTTCGCGCTCTGACAAGTCGTTCAGCTTTACAACCGCTCCGTCAATGTCATAGGGCAGTCCCGTGCGATCGGCTCCGATTCGTCTTATCTCGTCGAGTATCTCAATGATATTTTTGCACAGCTTGTAGGACGGCAGCATCGGCAAGCCAAGAGACTTGAGGTAATCCAGCGTCTGAACGTGTCCTTCAAAGCTGCGCGAGCAGCGCTGAAGATTGAATACAAACAGCTCCAATCCGCGCTCGCGGGTAATCGAACTGTCCTTTTGCCTCAGCGAGCCGGCGGCGGCGTTTCGCGGGTTCTTAAACGGCTGCAGCCCCTCTGCGAGCTGATACTCCACGATTTTTGCAAAGCTGCTTTTGGGCATATAGACCTCGCCGCGAACCTCGAGAAGCTCGGGCGAATTTTGAATTCTGTGAGGAATGCTCTTTATCGTCTTCAGGTTTTCGGTGACGTTTTCTCCGACTGTTCCGTTTCCACGCGTCGAACCGACGGTAAGCTCGCCTCTTTCATACAGCAAGCTTATCGAAAGCCCGTCGATTTTCGGCTCGACAGAGAATTCTGCGTCAGGATAGCTCTCCTTCATCTTTGCAACAAAGTCTATTATCTCCTGCTCGCTGAACGCGTCAAGCAGGCTTTCCATCTTGACATTGTGCTCGACCTTGGAGAACTTGGCTGCCGCTGCGCCACCCACCTTTTCGGTCGGCGAATCGCTTTTGTGAAGCGAGGGGAACTCACGTTCAATCTCGCGAAGCTCGCGCATCATCAGGTCGTATTCCCTGTCCTCGATAAGCGGCGCATCCTGCTCGTAGTAGAGCTTGGAGTTCTTTTCGAGCTGTTCACGCAGCTCCTGCGCGCGCGTTTGTGCAAATTGAAAGTCCATAAACAAATACCTCAAAGGCTGCTTTATACAAAGGAATTATACCATAAACACGCGCGCACGAGGTCGTTTTGCCGCACAAAATTCCATTTATGGAGAATTAATATCCGCGAAGGTCTGCGGAACTGTTCCGACGATAATCGTCTCTGCAATGCATACGTCATTTGTCACATTCACCGTGGTCGAGTAATCCGCGAGCAGCGCCGTCATAGAGATATCAAAGGTTATGATTACCTGATGCCGCGTCTGATTGATTCCCGCGGTATCGAAGCTGTTTGAGATGTCGGTGCCGACATGGGAGTACATCGAGGCAAGAAAATCGATTTTGGGTCCCTTGCCCGAGAGCAGCTGTATTCCCGTCAACGTCCCGAGCGGTATGCTGACGGTCTGCTCAGTCGTTTTCTGAAGCTCGTCATTCACCGCTTCGCTCAACATAGCTTGCAGCTTGTTGACCTCAACCGAGTTTGTCTCAAGCGTCGTTATCTGCCCTAATGAGTCTCGCTTGACGATTATCAAGTCGGCGCATTGTGCGTTTATCTGCTCGAGCTTGAGCTCAAGCGAGCGGTTGAGCGCCGAGTTGCACAGAATCCTTGCTTCGTTCGCGCAAGCAGTCTCAAGTACCGGTTCGAGATTGTTGCTTGTGAAATATGCGCCAAGCGTGAAAAGCAGCACGCAAACCACAAGTACCGTCATTCTGCCCTTTCTGCGTCTGCCCATTTCCTTTCGCATAATCTCACCGCCTTACGAAAGTATATTCGCTCCCGTAAGACAATGTGCAAAGCCCCCGCATGGCATCTGCCATTTCGGGGGCTTATCAGCATTTCTTATTTGTCAGATGGAAATCATCTCGGACATACGAAGCAGGTTCATATCAATGGATTTCTTCATCTCAAGCGCTTCGGTGATGTCGAAGTCGGTGATTATGCCGTTTTTGAAAGCGACAACGCGGTTGCTTGCGCCCTTTTCGAGCAGATTGACCGCATGGAAGCCCATGTTGCTCGCCATTACGCGGTCACGGTTAGTGGGGCTGCCGCCGCGCTGAACGTGACCGAGTATCGTCGCGCGGGTTATGATGCCGGTGCGCTCCTCGATAGCTTTTGCAAGCTCGTAAGCGCTGCCGCAGCCCTCGGCGATGACGATGATGAAATGGCGCTTTCCGGTGCTTTGCGTGTGAAGCATGCGCTCGACTATGTCCTTTTCGAGGTCGAAGCTGAATTCGGGCACTATGATTACAAGTGCGCCGCAGGAAACGCCGACGTTGAGTGCAAGATAGCCGGACTTGTGTCCCATGACCTCGACCACGCTGCAGCGGTTGTGAGACTGCGTTGTGTCACGCAGCTTATCGACCATTTCCATTGCGGTGTTCAGCGCCGTGTCAAAGCCGATTGTATAATCGCTGCAAGCTATATCGTTGTCGATTGTTCCGGGAATTCCGATGCACGGGATTCCGGCGTTGCAAAGGTCGCGAGCGCCGCGGAAGGTGCCGTCTCCGCCGATTGTGACCAGTCCGTCAATCTTGTGCTCCAAGCAGGTCTGCTTGGCTTTCTCGACCCCTTCGGGCGTCTGGAACTCCAGACATCTGTCGGTGTATAGAATGGTGCCGCCGCGGTGGATTATTTCGGATACGCTGCGTATGTTCATCTCGAACATATCGCCGGTTATCAGACCGTTATAGCCGCGACGCACGCCGATTACACGCATATCCTTGAACAGCGCCGCACGGCAGACCGCACGTATTGCCGCGTTCATTCCCGGCGCGTCGCCGCCGCTTGTGAGTATTCCGATGGTTTTCTTTGTGTTTTTGCCTGACATACAATTCCCTCCGATTTACTTATCGATTACAATTACGTTTTCTTTTCCGAGCAGTGAGCCTAATTCTCTCAAAACCCGATCGCCGCAGTCGGTTCGCAGCTTTGCGGGACAAACGATGTTTTTCCTCGTGTTCTTATAAAAGAAATGCACCTCAACTGCGCCGTCGAATATTTCAAGCAGTGCCTTTGCGCGTACGATACGCTCGTCCGATTCGCTTTCAAAGCGAAGATACAGCTTTCGCTCGGCAGGGCTTTGCGCACTGGGCACAGGCTGCGGATTCTCCCGTCTTGTCCGTGCCGTGCTTTTTTGATAAGCCGAACTGCCGCGCTCGCGGACATATTGCTGCGGCTCGTAAATCTCCTCGCAGCTGAGCTTGTTGTCCTCGTCCTCCTTGACGCTCACCCTTCCCCTTACAACGATTATACCGTTCTCCTTGAGAAGATGCGAGTATTTTTCGAGCGTTTTCGGAAACACGAGCATCTCCATCATACCGCTCATGTCCTCAAGCATGACGAACGCCATCGTCTCGTTGCGTTTGGTTATCTTGATTCGCACCGATGAAATGCTCGCGAGCAACACGACGTATTTGTTGTCCAGCCGCGTCGATTCCTCCGACGTCAGCTCTCGAATGGTGTTTTTGATGTATTTCTTGGAGTACTCTGCATACTGCGCAAGTGGGTGACTGGAAAGATAGAGACCGGTGAGTTCTTTTTCGTATCTAAGCAGCTCGTTTTGCTCGTATTCTTTGAGCTGCGGCAGCACCGCCTCGTGCTTTTTGCTCTCCGAGCCGGAGTCAAACAGATTCAGCTGACCTTCAACATTCTGCCGGCTTTCGCCTTCAATGTTGCTCAACACGCCGTCCATGCCGCAAACCATGCTTTGGCGATTTACGCCGAAGCTGTCGAACGCACCGCACTTAATCAGGCTTTCGAGTGCGCGCTTGTTGAGCTCGGTTGAATAGGTACGCTCGCAAAAATCCAAAAAGGATTTGAAAGGACCATTTTGACTGCGCTGTGAGATAATCGAGCTAATCAGGTTTCGCCCGACGCTCTTTATCGCAAGCAGCCCGAAGCGAATGGAATCTCCGTCCACCGTGAACCCATTGTAGCTTATGTTTATATCCGGCGGCAACACTTTTATGTGAAGATTGTTGCACTCCGCGATGTATTCGATGACCTTGTCGGTGTTGTCGAGCACGCTTGTGAGAAGCGATGCCATGAATTCAACGGGATAATGGCACTTCAAATACGCCGTACGATAGGCGACTATCGCATAGGCGGCGGCATGCGATTTGTTGAACGCATAGGAGCCGAAGCTCGCCATATCCGCATAAATATCGCTTGCGACGTTTTCGGGAACGCCGTTCTTCTTTGCGCCCTCAATGAACTCCTTTCCCTTTTGCTCCATGACCGCGTGTTTCTTTTTGGACATGGCGCGGCGAACGATGTCCGCCTGTCCGTATGAGAAACCCGCGAGTGCGCGGAAAATCTGCATTACCTGCTCTTGGTATACGATGCAGCCGTTTGTGACGCTCAAAATCGGCTCGAGCAGCGGGTGCTTGTAGCGTATCTTTTCGGGGTGATGACGGTTTTCGATGTAGGTCGGAATCGAGTCCATGGGTCCCGGGCGGTAAAGCGAAATGACCGCTATCAGGTCCTCGACGTTGACCGGACGCAGATTGACGAGTACCTGACGCATTCCGCCCGATTCGAACTGAAAAACCCCCTGCGTCAAGCCCGCGGCGAGCATATCGAACACCTTGGGGTCCTCATAGGAAATCGAGTCCAGCGAAAAGCTCGGGTCGGCGCGCTTTATCGCCTTTTCGGTGTCGTCGATGACCGTGAGAGTGCGAAGCCCGAGAAAGTCCATTTTGAGAAGCCCCAGCTCCTCAAGCGTGGTCATGGTGTACTGCGTGACCGTTTGTTCGTCGTTTTTATAAAGCGGAACGTAGTCGCTGACCTCGTCGCGGGTTATGACCACGCCAGCGGCGTGCGTTGAGGCGTGCCGAGGCATTCCCTCAACTTTCAGCGACATATCAATAAGCTTCTTTACCGCTTCGTCGCTGTTGTAAAGCTCGCGCAGCTCGGTGCTCATTTTGAGCGCCTTGTCAATGGTCATTCCCGGCTCCTGCGGAATCAGCTTGGCGGTCGCGTCCACCTGCGCGTAGGGCATGGCAAGCACGCGTCCGATGTCACGCACGGCGGCGCGCGCAGCCATAGTGCCGAAGGTAATAATCTGAGCGACATGGCTGGGAGTGTATTTATTTACGACATAATTTATTACTTCGGGACGGCGCTCATAGCAAAAGTCGATGTCGAAGTCCGGCATACTCACGCGGTCGGGGTTGAGAAAGCGCTCAAACAGCAGGTTGTACTTTATCGGGTCAACGTCTGTGATGCCCATGCAGTAAGCGCAGATGCTCCCAGCACCCGAGCCGCGCCCGGGTCCGACCGGAATCTTCTTGCTTTTTGCAAAATTTATGAAGTCCCAGACAATCAAAAAGTAGTTCACATAGCCCATCTGCTCGATAACGCCCATCTCGTACTCAAGTCGTTCGGCTATCGCTTTATCAGGTGTTTCGCCGTAGTGACGACGAAGCCCGTCGGTGCAAAGGCGCTTGAAAAAGCTCAGGTTGTCGCTTTTGTCCGGCGTTTCGAAATATGGCAGCTTGGTATCGCCGAAAACAAAGTCGTAGTTGCAGCGCTCTGCAATCTTCGCGGTGTTTGACACCGCCTCGGGCACGAGCGAGAATATGTCATACATCTCCTGTGTCGAACGCACATAAAAATTCTCTGTCTTGAATTCGAGCACGTCGTCGTCATCGAAGGTATGGTTGGTCTGCACGCAGATGAGCGCGTGCTGCATGGCGCTGTCTTCTTTTTCAATGTAATGACAGTCGTTTGTCGCAGCGAGCGGTATGTCAAGTTCGCGCGAAAGGCGTATGAGGTCGGGCAGTATGCGCTGCTGTTCTTCTATGCCGTGATCCTGAATCTCGATGTAATAGTCGCCTTCATCGAACAGCCCCTTATAAAACAGCGCCGTCTCTCTCGCGCGCTCATAATCCCCCGAGAGCAGCGCTTGGGGTATCTCGCCCGCAAGACACGCGGACAGGCATATCAGACCCTCATGGTACTGCTTGAGCAGTTCATGGTCGATTCTCGGCTTGACGTAAAAGCCCTCGGTGTTCGCAAAGCTGATGAGCTTGGTGAGATTGCGATAGCCGGTTTCGTTTTTGCACAGCAGTATAAGATGATAGGATGAGGTGTCGATACGGTGCTCTTTGTCAAAGCGCGTTCTCGCCGCAACATAAGCCTCGCAGCCGATAATCGGCTTTATTCCCGCCTTCTTTGCGGCCTTATAAAAATCAACACACCCGAACATAACGCCGTGGTCGGTTATGGCGACGGCGGTCTGCCCGAGCGACTTGATTTTTTCCATCAGCCTTTCTATTCGGCACGCACCGTCCAGCAGGCTGTATTCGGTATGAAGATGAAGATGAACAAAATCGGAATTATCCACGTTATGCTTCGCTTTCTCTCAAGGACGCCGCCAAGGCGCGAATGCGCCGCAGTCTGTGATTCACTCCCGACTTGGTCAGCTTGTGCTCGAGCAGCTCTCCGAGCTCGGCTATCGTAAGATCGGGGTTCTCCAACCGAAGCTCTGCAAGCGAGCCGAGTTCGTCGGGCAAGCCGTCCCGCCCGAGCTTTTTATAGATTAATTCAATGTCCGCACGGTCGTTGGCAGCCGCGTTGACGCTTTTGTCGATGTTCGCGTTCTCACAGTTGGTGCGGCGGTTTACTCCGTTTACTATCTCGCGCAGTATCTTGGTGTTCATAAGCTCCATTGAGGATTCCACCGCGCCCATGAACGCGAGTATGTCCTCAATCTGCGAGCTGTTTTTATAATACAGCACCTTCAAATACCCTCTTTGCGAGCGAAGCGGCGGATAACCGGCGTTTTTCAGCACCTGCTCAAGGTCGTCCACAAGGTTCTTTCGATAAGAGGTAAACTCAAGATGATAGCCGCTTTCGGGCGAAGTTACCGTCCCTCCTGTCAAAAAGCAGCCCGCAATAAAACTCTGCGCGCAGCTTGAGCACACAAGATTCTCGCGGTTTATTCGAAGGGTCATCTCGTCACCGGAATAGCCGAAATCCGACAGTATGCGCTCGGTTGCGTCCTTGTTTGTGATTCTCGCCGACGCGTCCCGAACACCGCTTGAAAACTGTATATCGTCCTCGTTCACGCCGAAATCCCGAAGCAGTGATACAAACGAGGTAATGACGTCGATATGCTCGCTCGAACAGAGTATTTCATTTGTACTGAATTCCTTTGAAAAAAGCAGCATTCCGTATAGCTTCGCATCGCAGCAGCAGCTTTTCTCTGGAAGGTTCTCGGAAATATCCTTTTTGCACAGTGCGCAGAATGTCATTATGTATCCCTAAATCAATTTATTGATGTCGCGGTGAATGGTGCCGCACTGAAATCCGAGCGCGCCGATATGGCGGCTCAGGTCCTCCGCTATCGCCACCGAACGGTGCTTTCCGCCCGTGCAGCCGATGGCAATGATAAGCTGACTCTTGCCCTCCGCTTTATAAAGCGGCAGCAGAAAATCCACCAAAGCATAGAACTTTTCCAGCAGCGTATTTGTATCCGCGCATTTGAACACATAGTCGCTCACTTCGGTGTTGAGTCCTGTTTTATCGCGAAGTTCTTCGACATAAAAAGGATTGGGCAGACAGCGCACGTCCAGCATGAGGTCGGCTTCGGTCGGAACGCCATATTTGAAGCCGAAGGACATACTGCGGATTTTAATCGACGTGTTCGGCTCATTCATGAAAAGAGAGAGCATTTCCTCTTTCATCTGCGCGACCGAAAGATAGGTCGAATTGATGTGATAATCCGCAATGTCGTAAACAGGTTTGAGCATTTTGCGCTCGTCCGCGATTGCTTCTTTCAGCGATGTGTTATTGCTTGTCGCAAGCGGGTGCTTTCTGCGAGTCGCACGATAACGCTTTTCCAGCACATCGTCGTCCGCTTCAAGGAAAAGCACTTTACACGGCACTTTAATTCGCTTCAGCTCCTCAAGCGCGTCAAAAAAGCCGTTAAAAAACTCTCCGGTACGGACGTCGGTGACTATTGCGACGTTGTTGTATTTGTTCAGCTGCACGGACATCTCTGCGAAGCGCGGTATGAGCGACGGCGGCATATTGTCAATGCAAAAAAAGCCTATGTCTTCAAGCGCATTGATCGCCTGCGTCTTACCGGCTCCGGAAAGTCCGGTTATAATCAATACTTCCATGCTGCGCTCCTTTCTACTTCAATATGCGAACTTCACATTCCAGCATAAAGCCGGTTTTGTCTTTAACAACGTTCTGTACTCGCTTTATCAGCTCAAGAATATCGCCGGAGCTTGCACCGCCTTTGTTCACGATGAAGCCGCAGTGCTTTTCGCTCACCTGCGCGCCGCCCACGCTCATTCCCCGCAGCCCGCATTCGTCTATGAGCTTTGAAGCGTAGGAGCCGGACGGGCGTTTGAAGGTGCTTCCGCAGCTTGGCAGCTCAAGCGGCTGCTTTTCCCGCCGACGGCTCAATAGCTCGTTCATCTTCGCTCGAACGGCTTCCTTTTCTGCGCTGTGAAGCTGCAAATCTGCGGAAAGGATTATATACTCCTCGCTTTGAGCGGCGGAACGGCGATAGGTGAAAGCCATCTCCTCGGCGCTCAATTCGCGCACGGTGTTTTCTCCCGTAAGCACTCGAACGCTTTTTACAACGTCCTTCATCTCTCCGTCGTACGCACCCGCGTTCATGTAGACGGCGCCTCCGAGCGAGCCGGGAATGCCGTAGGCAAACTCCAAGCCGCTGAGCGCGCGCTCCATACACTCCAAGCACAGCTTCGCAAGCGGTACTCCTGCCTGCACGCGGCAGATTTCGTCGTTAAACTCAATCCCGAAAAGCGCCTTTTCGGTCTTTACGACAACTCCGCCGTAGCCCTCGTCGAGCGCGAGAACGTTGCTGCCGTTGCCAAGAACAAAAAAGCTCATTGAATGCTCCCGCAGTGCGGCAATCGTGTCGATAAACGCCTTTTCGTTTTGAGGGTAAACCGTGTTTGCCATGCCGCCGGTGCGAAAGCCGGTCATCGAGCTTAACGGCGCACCGTACACAATGGGAGCGTCGTCCATGCTTTCCAAAAAACCGAGGTCGTTATTCATTCGGCTTTTCCTCATCGGTCATTCCGAGCTGTTCGAGCAGCTCCGCGGCTGCATTATAGCCCATATTCTTCTGGCGGTTGTTCATCGCCGCGACCTCGATGATGATTGCAAGGTTTCTGCCCGGCTTTACAGGTATGGTGATGAGCGGTATCTCAACGTCTAGAATAGAGGTCTTTTCACCGTCCACATCAACGGTGCTGTAGGATTTCCCGCTGACCCACTGTTCGAGCTTGATGACCATGTCAACCTTTTCGTTCATCTTGACCGCGCCCATGCCGAAAATACGGCGGACGTTTACAAAGCCGACGCCGCGCAGCTCGATGAAGTGGCGTATGTTTGCAGGTGACGAGCCGACTATCGTTCGGCTGGAGGTGCGGCGCAGCTCGACCGCGTCGTCCGCAATAAGGCGGTGTCCGCGCTTGAGCAGCTCGATTGCGGTCTCGCTTTTTCCGACGCCGCTTTCGCCGAGTATGAGGATTCCCTCGCCGTAGACCTCGACAAAAACACCGTGGCGTGTGATTCGCGGCGCGAGAGCAACGTTCAGGTATGATATTGCGGTGGACATGAAGTTGGAGGTGGACTCGCTTGAAGAAAGCAGCGGTACTGCGTATTTCTTGGCGCACTCGATCATTTCGTCCGGCACGGGTATCGCGCGTGTGACAACGACCGCAATGGGCTTCAAGGACAAAAACAGGTCAATCGCCTTATAGCGCGCCTCGCCGTCCATGTGAGAAAGGTACGCCATTTCGACCTTTCCGCAGACCTGCACTCGCCGGCTGTCAAAAAACTCGGTAAAGCCCGAAAGCACCAGCGCCGGACGGTTGACGTCGGTGGTGTAGACGTGTATGTTCTCCGCCGTATCCGGCAGATAAATTGGGCTTATGTGCAGCTCTTTTATCAGATTATCAAGCGTTACAGAATATGTTTGCATACTGTCTCACCTTAAATATGTTTTTTACATTATAACATTATTCATATTCACACTTCAACAAATCTGATTCTCGATTTCGTATATTGTTCCGATGTGGCGGTTGGAAAGCAGCGTCATACTCCGTGTGCATTTCAATTTGTACTGCGTTTCCTCCAAGTCGGGCGATTCAACCGATTCCGCATACAGTATCGGCAGCGTGCCGAAGTAACCGCAGCTGTCCAGCTGACGGCAAAAGGAAAAGTATCGGTTGTCCGACAGCTGCGCCGTCTCATAGACCTTTTGCGCGCTTTGCGAAAAATCTGCGCCGGAAAACAGCTTTTTCAAAAGCAGCTCGCTCGGACTTGTTTCACACACGTACAATCGAAGATTTATTCTAGACCTTTCGTAATCAAAAAGCTCACGCATCAGTTTGTAAAAAATGCCCGTCGCTTTTTTTGAAAACACCACGGCGCCTGCCTTTTCCACAAGGATATTGTTTCCCGATGCTGTTTCAAGGCTTTCGAATGCGTCTTTGAGATTTTCGCCCCGAGCTTCTATGATGACCCTGCTTTGCATTTTATCCTGTTGTTCGCCCTGCGCACTCAAACACAGCGCGCTCACAAGCACCCCGTCGTCTGCAATATCAATCGCGAGTGCATCGCAGACAAGCCGTGTTTCAATCTCCTTGCTTTCAAAACCGCACGAGCAAAGCGAAAAACACAGCGCCGCGATAATAATTAAAATTTTAGCTTTCACCTGTTGACTCCTTGTTGGCAATCAGTATATACACAATCGTGAGCAAAAACGATACAAGGAAAAGTATGCACACATACATCTGCGCCGAACGCAGCAATATTGACGCCGCCACGCACAGTACCGACAATATAGCCGCCGACAAGTACTTTCCTTTTTTCGTTTGAAATGTATCGGTAAATGTAAAAACAAGCAGCGACAGCTTGGACATCAGCAGCAGCGCACCCAAAAGCGCGACCGGCTCTCTTGCGTCCCAAGCCCCGCTGTTCACGGCGGTGCTTGCAAGGTCGTTGAACGGAAAAAGCCTTATTAATGAGAATTCTCCGAATACCCACTCAACAATTGCTTTATATATTATGACCGCAAGTATCTGAGGCATAACGCAAAGCGCAAGCGAGCGCTTGTTCACCCAGCCGTTTACCCTGCCTCGTTTTACGAGAATCAGCCAAAGCGCCGCCTCGGGCGGAAAGGCTGTTCTCAGAAATAGAATCGCAAGGGGCAAAGGATAAGAGCGCGCGCGTATGGAGAAATTCTCTGCGTCAAAATTCCCCGCATTACCGCAAATCACGGCGATGAAAACAACCGAAAACAGCAGCAGAACGATGACTGCAAGCCTTGCTGTTCCCTCAAGACCGCGAAATCCGGCATATACTGCGACGGCGAGTACGATAATCAAAGCTGTCACTGCCGCGCTTTGTGAATAGGTGCTATTAAAAAAAGAGAGAGCGAATTTGCAGACAATAAGCAGCTCTGTCAACACCGCCGCTCCCACTGCAAACTGCGACATTCTGCCGCATTTTCCTTTTGTCAAATCCCTCGTGAGCATCGATATGAATACGCCGAGCATTATCGCCGACGCCAAGCATACCGCAAGCGTCGTTTTTGCATCGCAGCAGCGCAGATACAGCCCGTATTCAAAAAACAGCCTGCAAATCAAGCTCAGGTACATCAGCGCGGCGAGCTGACCCTTTCCTATGCGTTTGTCGGTGTCAATCCTCATCGTCGTACTCCGCGCCCTTCATTTCATAAAGCGTTTCGCTCTTGCCGCCGTGCATCCTCCAGCTTTTTCGCAGCAGTCCGTCCGACCATATCCCCTTTGAAGCGGGCGCAAGCGGTGTCGTGTATGGTATACCGTAGGTCATCTGCGAGGTAATGTCGCTTAGAACGACGAACAGCAGCGCCGTAACCCCCAGCAGTCCGAACGCACCGCCGACAATAATGAACAGCATTCTCAGAATAATCACCGGCTCGTACAGCATGGGAATGGTGAAAGAACAGATTGTGGTCAGCGCGATTGTCATTATCATCGCCGACGTCGCAATGCCTGCGTTTACGGCAGCGTCGCCCACGACAAGCGCGCCGATTAAGCTGACGGCGTGTCCGATGGGGCGCGGAAGTCTCAGACCCGCCTCGCGCACAATCTCGTAAAGCAGATTGATAAAAAGCGCTTCGAGCATGAGCGGCATCGGCGTCGTACTGCGCGAAGAGGCAATGGTCGCAATCATTGTGTTCGGCAGCAGCTGTGGCGCGAAGTTGACCGTCGCGACAAACAGTCCCGGAAGCAATATTGAAGTGAAGAAAGCGGAGTATTTGAGTATTCGCACAAAGCTCGCGAAGTACGGCTTGCACGAGTAATCGTCAAAGCTCTGAAAATTTTCGGTGAAAAGATACGGCACGATGAGCGCGAAGGGCGTTCCGTCAACCAGTATCCCCACCCTGCCCTCAAGCAGCTTTCCGCAAAGCGAATCCGGACGCTCCGTGTGTCCGCTGCCCGAGAACAAAGAAAACCTGCGTTTTTTTAAGAAAGCCTGAATAAATCCGCTTTCGAGAACAAGCTCGGTACTGACCGCCGCAAGGCGTTTCTTTATGTTGCACAAAACCCTTTTATTTACCCTGTCGCTTAAATATACCAGCGCCACCTCAGTATTGCTCAAAGTACCGACGGTCATGTGCTCAAACACCAGCAGCGGGTTTTTGATTCTGCGGCGCACGAGCGTTATATTGATCCGAAGCGGTTCGGCAAAGCCTTCTCGAGACGAGCGTATGTTTTCCTCGGTGTAGCTCTCGCTTACGGCGCGAAAGCTGTAACCTTGTGCGGGAACAGCGAGTGCGACGTTTGCGCCGTTGAGCATATAGACGACAAAGCCGGACATGGCGGTGCTGAAAACCTCATCGAGCGTATACAAGGTTTGCTTGTCCACCAGCGGGCTGCTCGGCGAACAAAGATGGTGCATAAGCGACGCCGCGCGAAGAAACCCCATGCTGCTTTGCTGTGTAAGCGGCTTGAACAGCGTTTCCCAGCTTTTTTGCGTTGCAGCCATACCTTCGCACCAAACAAGCATTCCCGCGAATCTGCCGCAATCCAGACGCTTGTAATTGATATCGAAGGAGTCATTGGACAGAAACTTCAGTCTTTCGATGTTCTTAAATAAATCGCGCGAGATATTCATATCGAAATTACTCTTCATTTCATCAGCTTTGCGCTTAGTATTCGAGCAAATGAATAAATTATAAGTTTGCTCGAACAATATTTTCACGCCGGAGGTGCGCTATGCTTGTTGTAACTTTCAGAACGGTAGTTGTTTACATTCTAATAATGGTCGTCTTTCGCGCCATGGGAAAGCGGCAGCTCGGTGAGCTTTCGCCAAACGAACTGGTGACGACGGTGCTTATCTCCAACCTCGCGTCGCTGCCCATAGAGGACACCGATATACCAGTGCTGTCCGCATTTGTCCCGATACTGCTGATTGCAGCGTTCGAGGTGTTCATGTCCTTTTTCGAAATCAAATCCGCCAAGTTCTCAGCGATTGTGTCCGGCAACTCGAAAACGATTATCTGGGACGGAAAGCTCGACCAAACGGTTATGAAAGAGCTGCGTTACAGTATTGACGACGTTCTGGAGGCTCTGCGGGCAAAGGATATTTTTGATATTTCGCAAGTCAGCTGGGCGGTGGTCGAGACAAACGGCGCTGTCAACGTTTGCACGAGAGAGGACGCGCCGACAGTAAAGGATGTTCCCGTTCCGGCAATACTGGACGGTCAGCTCAAGAAAGAAAATCTCTCACTTTTGGGCATAGACACAGAGAAGCTCGAAAAGTCGCTTTGCGAACGACGCATCGTACTTTCCGATATCTGCGTCGCCTGGGTGCGCGCAGACGAGCTGGAAATCATATATAAGGAGAAACAATGAGACGCATAAGGCTTGCAGGCATTTTTCTCGTCGTTGTAATAGCGCTTAATCTTTTGACCTACCTTAATACAAAGCACGTTTTCGAGCAGCTTGTCATAAAGCTCGAATCGTCAATGGACTATGTTGCGCACGGCGATTATGAGAGCGCAAAAAAAGCGCTTGAAGCGTACGAGAATACGTTCAAGCGCAATGAAGCATTTTTAATTTTGACTGTACCAAAGCGGCTGCTGTTTGAAGCCGAGGTCATAAGTACGACCATGGAAGCATACATCAACTCGGACAACAAAAATGACCTGCTAGTTGACGCAGCACGTTCTGTACAGCAGCTTGAAAACACATGGCAGACCATGAACAAGCTGATCTGATTACTTGTCCAGCATACTTTTAAGTTCGTCCATGAAGGTGGTCAGGTCCTTGAATTCACGGTAGACCGACGCAAAGCGGACGTACGCGACGTCGTCAATTGCCTTGAGCTGCTCCATAGCGAGCACGCCGATTGAATTCGAGGTGACTTCCCTGTCCATGGAATTGGAAATTGCAAGCTCAATGTTGTCCACGGCAGTGTCCAGTTGCTCTGCGGTTACGGGGCGCTTTTCACAAGCGCGCATAAGACCGTTGAGCAGCTTTGAACGTTCAAAAAGCTCTCGTGAGCCGTCCTTTTTGACGACCATGATAGGCGCAGTCTCGACCACTTCATAGGTAGTGAACCGCTTGCCGCATTTCAGACATTCGCGCCGACGACGTATTTTCGTATCGTCTTCGGTAGGTCTGGAATCGTTGACCTTAGTGTCAAAGTAGCCGCAGAAAGGACATTTCATAAGCTCTTACCGCCTTTTTATTTAATGAACTTTTTACACATATCGCACGCGAGCGTGCGGGATACGACCAGTCCGTAAAGGAAAGTCAGGGCTATAAGAATACCGTAAAGGAAAGCGTCGCTGCTTCCCATAAAGAAGCTGACGACCGAAAACGCAACAGCGAGCACAGAGCAAAGGATAACAAGCGCAAGATTCTTCGGCTTTTCCGCGTCCTCGATGGAGCGTATAGCCTCGGCGCCGTCCGCTTTCTTCGCTTTCAGGACATAGCGCTCAATGGCAGACAATTTCGCGACGGTGAAATAGATTGCGGACGCGAGCGCAACAAGTGTACCGATAACAAGCACGCCGAAGTTACCGGTGCGCGAGAGCACGGCAAGCGAGAAACCGAACAGTGCAGCAACAATTGCGCAGACCAGCACGATGACCGCACGGGAAGCGCCGACGGACAGCATGGATACAACATACGCCACAACGATTGCCGCGAGTATCGCGAGCGCGAAAGCGCCAAACGTATTAAGCGAATACTCAGCATTGACGTCAGTACTCGTAAACTCTTCGAGCTGTATTGTGGGATATTTGTCCGTGAGCATATTAGTAAGTGTTTGCGTATCGAGTACAAAGGACTGCGGACCGGTTATCTGAAAATAATGTGCGTAATCGACGTAGTTAGTCGAGATGCTGGCGAATACGGGCAGTCCCAGAGCGTTTGAAACATCCGCGGACAACGTATCAAGTTCAAGACCCTCTGCATTAAAATCATCGGGCAGTTTTGCGCTGTAACGCGTTTTTGCTGCAAACTCCCCGTTTGCGCCGACGCCGGCAGTGAACATCAGCACCAATCCGGCGACGATAATGAGCGCGGTGACAATATATACGAGCCTGTTAAGTCCTATCTTATTCATTTACCTTGCCTCCGTAAAAGGACGCGCTTTTTGCTCCGAAGCTGCCGGACAGAAAATTAAGCAGCAGACGATTGCCGACAACGCAGAACGCATAGCTGATAAGCAGTCCCCACAATGACGCAGTGCCGAAGTTGCCAAGCAGCGTCGCGGTGGACACGCTCACATTGAGGGAAGCGTATATTGAAGCGACGGTGTCAGCAACGCCGCCGTAGCCGCGATTGAACAGAATGAAGAAAGCGCAGAATGCGGCGAGAGTAATATACGAGCCGGTCTCAATTCCGAGATAATCGCTCAACGCCGATTTGACGGGGGTAAGCGCGCTGCTTTCGGAAAACCTGGTCTTAACCGACGAAAGGTCTCGCAGCACTACATCGAAGGAAACAAGCATGACAAGCACGAACGCTGCGAGCGTACCGGCGGTGAAAGCGACGGAGGAGCCGCCCGCAAAGCCGGAGATAATCGCCATAACACCGCCCGCGGTTCCGATGAGCATGAGCAGTGCGGAAACACCGGCGAGCTTGTAAACAAACACGAGATAGACAGCCGCGGCAGCCATGAGAATGACGGCGGTTATCCACAGCGTATCAAGTATCCCGACTCCGAGCTGCGGCGTAACTCTTGCTATTGATGCAGTCGAAAGCTCGCACGGAAGCGCCGAGCTGTTGAGCACAAGCGACATTTCCTCGGCGGTCGTCGTCTGAACGCCGGCGGTCGAAACAACGTCCTGCGACGCATCCACCTTTTGTGTGACGTTCTTTTGCGCGACAAGGGTGTCGTTATAATAAAACTCGATTATCTGGTCTGTGTTACTCGCCGCCTTCTCAGCTGCGAGTCTTTCGGTGTTCTCTGCGTAGATTGCCTGCGCCTCGGGAGTAAAACTCAGGGTAAGCCCTGTGACGGTGACGTTAACGCCGTCGGTCGAGTTATAGTCGGGTTTTACGCTCTTAATCCCGCTCGCATCAAACAAAACCGCGTCGCTTTGAGCATCTCTCGCTTCAAAGGTGCCGGTTTTGCCGATATAGCTTAGCAGCGACTGATACTCGCTGATGAACGGGAAACTCACGTTCATCGACTTGTCCGCTTCATTTATACGAACGGAAAAGTCAGGAACATTGAAGAAAGCAAGGCGCTCGGTTATCGCCCTCTTTGCCTGCTCGAGCTGTTCGCTCGTAAGCTCGACGTCCTCGCCCGACGCCTTGAGGTCAGCGCTTATGCTGTCGGAATAATCCATGCCGCCGGTCATATCGTCGGCGCCTCTTACCACAACGGTGGTTATGTCGCCGTAGCGCGTGTTGTATCCGAAAAAGCCGAATACGAACATCGCGAGCGCGACAATCGCGATGGCGACCGTTGCCGCCTTGCCTAAAAACTTCATCTGAAGCCTCCAAAAATTATGCTTATAACAACTTTAGTATTATATTTCTTTTGTAAAACTTAGTCAACTGCGCGTTCAAGCACTTCAAGTGCCGCTATTTTTGTGCAAAGGCACAACAGCTCGCTCGCCTTTTCCAGCTCGGAAAGCGACGGATAGCTCGGAGCAATGCGTATATGGCTGTCCTCCGGGTCGTTTTTGTAAGGATAAGCCGCTCCCGCACCCGTGAGCTTAACGTTGGCGTCCGCGCAAAGCTTGACTACCCTTTTCGCACAGCCGTGCGGAACGAACAGGCTCATAAAATAGCCGCCGAGAGGATTGGTCCAACGCGCGATATTGAGCTGCGAAAGCTCCCTCTTCAGCACCGAATCAACAAGCTCAAACTTCGGCGCAAGTATCTCCGCTTGTTTTTGCATGTGCGCTCGCAGAGTTTTCTCATTTTTCAAAAATCTCGCGTGTACGAGTTGATTGAGCTTGTCATAGCCGATGGTCATCACGCTCATCGACTTGACGCACGCGTCCAGCGTCGCCTCGCTTCCTGCGATGCAGGCGACTCCTGCGCCGCTGAAGGTTATCTTGCTCGTGGACGCAAACAGAATCACGCGCTCGGGATTACCGGCGTTCGCGCATTCATCGAGTATGCTGACGGGTCTCGGCATCGCTTTGTACAGCGGGTGTACGCTGTACGCGTTGTCCCAGATGAGCGTGAAATCGGGCGCAGCGCATTCCATATAAGCAAGCCGCTTTATCGTCTCGTCCGAATAGACGTAGCCGGTCGGGTTTTGGAAGACCGGTATGTTCCACATTCCTTTTATCGTCTCGTCGGACGCGACCAGTCTCTCGACGATGTCCATGTCCGGACCTACCGGCGTCATGGGAACGTTTATCATCTCAATGCCGAAATGCTCGGTCACCGCGAAATGGCGGTCATAGCCCGGCACGGGGCAAAGGAACTTGACATTGTCATACTTGCACCACGGCTTGTCGGAATGAGGCAGCCCGTGTGTGTAAGCGCGCGATATCGTGTCATACATCAAATTCAGGCTCGAGTTGCCGCCGCAGATGACGTTCTTCTCGTCGACGTCCAGCATAGACGCGAATATCCTTGCCATTTCCCGCACGCCGCGAAGCTCGCCGTAGTTGCGCGAATCAAAGCCCTTTTCATCGATAAAGCCGACGTTTTCAATATTCAACAGCATAGGCGTCGACAGCTCAAGCTGCGCGGGAGATGGCTTGCCCCGCGACATATCGAGATTGATGTCCGCCTCGAGCCATTTTGAGTATTCCTTCATAAGCTCGGCAAGCAGTTTCTCTCTGTCCTGCTTTGCCATGGACTCGTACGCGTTTGACGTCATAACAATTCCTCCTGTGTGCCGTGTGTATGGCTCTTAAAACAAGCCTCCGAACGTTCTGGGATAAATCTGCACGTCGCGAATGTTTCCGATGCCGGTGACGTACATGATAAGCCGCTCGAATCCGAGACCGTAGCCCGCGTGCTTTGTGGAGCCGAAGCGGCGAAGGTCGAGATAGTACTCGTAGTCCTCGCGGCGAAGTCCCAGCTCGTCGATTCTCGCAAGCAGCTTATCCAGCCGCTCCTCACGCTGCGAGCCACCGCACAGCTCCCCGACGCCGGGCACAAGCATATCGGCGGCGGCGACGGTCTTGCCATCCTCGTTCATTCTCATGTAGAAGGACTTTATTTCCTTGGGATAGTCGGTGACGAACACCGGCTTGTTGTATATCTTTTCGGTGAGGTAGCGCTCGTGCTCGGTTTGTAAATCGCAGCCCCATTCCACCTTAAAGTCGAACTCGTCGTTGTGCTTTTTTAGTATCTCGACGGCGTCGGTGTAGCTCACGCGAACAAAGTCGGACACCACGAGCGCATTAAGCCGCTCAAGCAGACCCTTGTCGTAGAAATCGTTGAAGAACTTCAGCTCGTCGGGGCATTTCTCGAGAAGATATCCGACGACCGACTTGGTCATTGCCTCGGCGAGGTCCATGTAGTCGGAAAGGTCGGCAAAGGCAATCTCCGGCTCGATCATCCAAAACTCCGCCGCGTGGCGGGTGGTGTTGGACTTTTCCGCGCGGAAGGTCGGACCGAAGGTGTATATCTTGCCGAAGGTCTGAGCCATCGTCTCGCCCTCAAGCTGTCCTGAAACTGTCAGATTCGTCTCGCGTCCGAAAAAGTCCTGCGAGTAATCCACATTTCCCTGCTCGTCGAGCGGGGGATTTTTCGGGTCCAATGTCGTCACGCGGAACATCGCGCCCGCACCCTCGCAGTCGCTGCCGGTTATGAGCGGGGTGTGCACGTAAACAAAACCGTTTTCATTGAAGAACTTGTGCAGCGCGAAAGCCGTCTCGCTGCGTACGCGGAACACGGCACTGTATGTGTTGGTACGCGCGCGCAGATGCGGCATGGTACGCAGGAATTCGAGCGAATGACGCTTCTTTTGAAGCGGATAGTCGGACGGGCAGTCACCCTCAAGCTCAAAGGATGTGGCGTTGAGCTCGAACGGCTGCTTGGAATCGGGGGTCAGTACTATGTTTCCGCTTATGATTACTGCGCTGCCGACCGAAGTATTGGCAACGGATTTGAAATCGTCGAACTTCGCCGCTTCGATTATGACCTGCAAATTCTTAAAGCAGCTGCCGTCGTTGATTTCGAGAAATCCGATACTCTTGCTTTCACGGGAGGTCTTGACCCACCCTGCCACCGTAACGCTCTGTCCGTCTTTAAGAGACGAATCGGAATAGAGCGCCTTAATTTCAGTTCTTTTCATAGCTTTGCTCCAAAAAAATATTTCACTTATTATAATACACTGAAATACTTTCAACAAGCATAATTTGCAAAAAGCGTCCTAAATATACCGCTTCTTAATTTGCCGCAGCGCTTTATTGTGTTATAATGTCAGCAATATATCGGTGAGGTCATAGTATGCTTTTTTCCTCGATGACGTTCCTGTGGCTGTTTTTGCCCATTGTTCTCATTCTCAGCCGCCTGCTTCCGCTGAAGGCTCAAAACTGGATGCTGCTTGCGGCAAGCCTAGTTTTTTACGCATGGGGCGAGCCGCTGTACATTCTGCTGATGATAACGTCCATCGGCTTCAACTACCTTTTCGGGCTTGCCATTGACAAAAGCGGCAGTTCGGCAAAAAGAAAGCTGTGGCTTGTTGCGGCGCTTGTTTTCAACCTCGGGCTGCTCGGATACTTCAAATACTTTGATATGCTCATTACGATAATCAACGGGCTTTTCGGCAGCTCGCTTGCGCTCGCCGAAATCGCGCTTCCGATTGGTATTTCTTTTTATACATTTCAAATACTCTCCTACATCATCGACCTGTACCGCGGCGAAATCAAGGTTCAGCGCAGCCCGTTTCTTCTCGGACTTTACATCTCCTTTTTCCCGCAGCTGATCGCCGGACCCATCGTTAATTACAAAGACGTCGAAAGCCAGATTACCTGCCGCGACATCAATCGCGACAAAACCGCCTACGGCATAAAACGCTTCATCTACGGACTTGGAAAAAAGGTGCTTGTCGCAAACACGCTCGCACAGGCGGCGGACAGCCTTTTCGCCATAGATTTTGCGTATATTCCGAGCAGTTATCTGTGGCTGGGCGCGATTCTCTATACATTTCAAATTTACTATGACTTTTCCGGCTATTCCGACATGGCGATCGGACTCGGGCGGATGCTGGGATTCCGCTTCGATTTTCTCGAAAACTTCGATTACCCGTATATCTCCTGCTCGATAACCGAGTTCTGGCGCAGATGGCATATGTCGCTCAACCGCTGGTTCACGAGTTATCTTTATATCCCGCTCGGCGGCAACCGCAAGGGCGCGGCGCGCACGATAATCAATCTTGCCATAGTATTTACTCTCACCGGGCTTTGGCACGGCGCGGCGCTTTGCTTTGTTTTCTGGGGCGCGTGGCACGGCTTTTTTATGATAATCGAGCGGCTGTTTTTGAAAAAGTGGCTGGACGGCTGCCGCTTTAAGACAGTCAACCGCATATACACCATGCTTGTCGTAATCATCGGCTGGGTATTCTTTCGTGCCGGGAGTCTTTCGCGGGCTTTTGAGGCGATTAAAGTTATGTTCAGCTTTCGCGCAGGCAGCGCCATGCCGCTTGAGATGTTCGTCAGCGGCGGCGTAATCGTTTCGCTCATCGCCGCGATACTGCTTTGCGGCGCGCTGCAAACGGTGCTTCCGAGGCTTCGTGATCGGCTGTATTCGACCGACGCGCCCGGCTGGCTGCAAATCGGTGCGCTTTTCGTGATACTGTGTATGTCGGTCGTGTTCCTCGTCAGTGGCACCTACAATCCGTTCATCTATTTCAGATTCTGAGGAGGGCGCGAGATGAAAAACCGAAATATCGTCCTGACTGCGCTTTTTCTATGTGTTATTATTTTGCCGAGCGTTCTCTTTCCCTTCTTGAAAGACAGCCTTGACAGCGGCAATCACGAGAATCGCACTCTCGCCGAATTCCCCGTTTTCTCGAATACGGGCGTCGAGGGCTTCCCCGCCGCTTTTGACGAATACTATATCGACCACCTGCCGTTCAAAAATCAGTTTATGAGCCTTAATTCGCTCGTCCAGATGAATTTATTCAATACGACCGCGAACCCGCGCGTGGTGGTCGGCAAGGACGGCTGGCTGTTTTACAACAACTACGACGCGGAAAACCCGATTGACGACCTGCTCGGAATCTCGGAATTCTCGAACGAGGACATGGCTTTTATCGAACGTCAGATACGAAATGTAAAGGCAAAATATCCCGACAAACAATTCGTTCTGCTCATTGCTCCCAACAAAGAAAACATTTACCGCGAATATCTGCCAGAGTATCTAGAGAAAAAAGCGGTCGAGGAGACTGCGGTGGACAAGCTGTACGGCTGTCTTTCGGCAAGCGGCGTTAGCGCAGATGTGGTTTATCCGAAAGCAGAGCTTGAAGCGCAAAAGAACAGTTTTCAGCTTTACTACCGATATGACACCCACTGGAACAGGCTTGGCGGATACATCGGCGCAAGCGTGCTTCTCGAACGCCTCGGGCACGAGACTCCTGCGCTTGAGATGCTCACAGTTACAAAAGGCGATGACTACCCGAAAGACCTTGCAAACCTTGCGGGTCTCGGGGATTCACTGTACAACGACGTTGAATTTTCGCTCAGCGGCATAGCCGACGGCATCGCCGCAGTCTCCTCGCCCTACGGCGACGGCGGCATATACACCCGCTACACCTCAAACGCCGCTGACTCGCGCAAGCTGCTGCTCGTTCACGACAGCTACTACAAAAGCATGATTGATTATCTGCCGCTATACTTCTCCGACGTTGTACGCGCCGACCGCGACTATTCCTCACTGCATTCCATCGACGCATTGATTGCCGAATACGACCCCGACATAATCGTCATGGAGGTCGTCGAGCGGGGCTGCGCCGTGCTGCGGCACGAGGATTACCCGTTCTGATTGTTTCATAATTGTGAACGAATCGCGTTATATCGTCCGAATTTCGCCTTCTTTTCGTTCAAAAGCCTTTAATTAAGAACAAAATGTAACATTTAATATAAAGCTATTGCTTTTTTATAAAGAGCGTCATATAATGTCGATAGATGAAATTTGGTGATATTGCAATGAATTATGAAGCTGCGTATCGCCAATTCCGTGCATTTTAATGAATAAGGAGTAATCGCTATGTTCAAACTGTTTGCAAAAAACAAAAAGGGCTTCACGCTCGTTGAGGTCATCGTCGTACTTGTCATTCTCGCCATCCTTGCTGCGATAATGGTTCCGTCCATGACCGGCTGGATAGACAAAGCCAAGGATCAGTCCATACTCGTCGAAGGCCGTACCTGCCTGCTCGCCGCTCAAACGGTGATTTCCGAGATGGCTGCCACCACTTCCACCAGTCCCTCCGGTGAAGTGACACTGACTGCCGCACAGGTTACCGAGTTTAACAAACTCGCCGGCGCAGGAATGGCTGCGAAATGCACGATTACCGTTGCCGACTGGCAGGTAACAAAGCTTGTATATGTTAACGGTAAAACAGCTACATATTCCGCCGGTTCCTGGTCAGTAGCATAAACTATAACCACATAAGCCGCCCTCTAACGGGGGCGGCTTTATTTCTATGAATGACACGGTGAATTTTATGGCGCTTCCCTATTGGGTCTTATACGTTTACGTATTCATATTCGGAACGGTCATCGGCAGCTTTTTGAACGTTGTCATCTACCGTCTGCCGCGCGGTATATCCTTTGTGCGCGGACGTTCTATGTGCCCGAGCTGTGAGCACACCCTCGGCGCAGCCGACCTCGTTCCGATATTCAGCTGGCTGTTTCTCGGCGGCAAATGCCGTTACTGCAAAGCGAGAATTTCTCCGCGCTACGCGCTTGTCGAGCTGCTCGGCGGACTTGCCGCCGTGTTGTGTGTGTGGCGTTTTTTGCCGAGTTTGCTCGCTGTTATTGCTTTTGCGGCGCTTTCTGATATACTTTGTATAGTATTTATAGATATAGATACCATGGAAATTCCGAACGGTTTGATACTGTTTCTCATCGCCCCTGCGCTCGGCTTTGCCTTCGCGGACGGCTCGGTGACGCTTGTCGAGCGACTTATCGGTCTTGCTTGCATAAGCGTGCCCATGCTGCTGCTGACGCTGCTCATTCCCGACTGCTTCGGCGGCGGAGATATAAAGCTCATCGCAGTGTGCGGTTTTATGCTCGGCTGGCGCGCAACGCTGCTTGCAATGTTTGTCGCGCTGCTGTTCGGCGGCGGCTTTGCCGTTTATCTGATGCTAAGCGGCAAAAAGGGACGCAAGGAGCACTTTGCGTTCGGTCCGTTCATCGGACTTGGCGTTTTTGTTTCACTGCTGTTTGCAAACGACATCATCAAAGCATATCTTTCACTGTTTATTAATTGACACGGGGCTGAATTATGCCGATATACAAATTTGAAGCGACTACCGAAGAAGGAAAAATCAAAAAGGGCAAACGGGAAGCTGCGGATGTAAAACAGCTTCGCACTATGCTCGCGACGGACGGAATGTCGCTCATTTCTCAGCAGCTTGTGCTCGATGAGCGGCAGGGCGAAAAGCTGAAAACCAAAGAGCTTTCGGACTTCTGCCGTCAAATCGGCGCGATGCTGACGGCGGGCGTCCCGCTCATAAAGACAATCAGCATTCTTATTAACGGCGACGACCTCAGTGAGCGGGTCCGAAACGTCTACACCGATATTTACGGCTCGCTGCAGCGCGGCAACTCGCTTTCCGAGGCAATGCAGCTTCAAGGCGGCTTTCCCCCCTTGCTCGTGAGCGCGATGCGTGCCGCCGAGTCCAGCGGACAGATGGATAAGACCGCGATCAATATGGCTGAGCACTACGAAAAAGAAAACAAGCTCAATACCAAAATACGCTCTGCGATGTTCTATCCGATATTTCTTCTTTGCCTTACGGTAGTCGTCGTTATTCTCATCTTCACCTTTATTCTTCCGCGCTTCTTTGACCTGTTCAAGGATATGGAGCTGCCCGCTATCACACAGTTCATGTTGAACATGGCGAACGCCTTTAAGGCGCACGGTGTCATTATTGTCGCGGGATTCCTGATACTTGTCGCCGTCGTGATTTTTCTATTTCGCACGCCGCCCGTCAAGCTGTGGTGGGATAAAATCAAGCTGAGAATACCGTATATCGGAAAGCTGCTCAAGATAATCTACACCTCGCGCTTTGCGAGAACACTAAGCTCGCTTTATTCGAGCGGACTTACGATTATCAATGCGCTTTCCAACACCAAGGACACCATCGGCAACACCTACGTCGCCTCGCAGTTCCCCGACCTTATCGCCAGTGTACGCAACGGCGAATCCCTCTCTCGCTCGATAGCGTCGGTAGACGGCTTCAGCGCCAAGCTCGCGTCCACAATCAACATCGGCGAAGAATCCGGCAATCTCGACTATATGCTCACCTCGATAGCCGATTCCTATGACTACGAATCCGAGCAGGCGATGACCAAGCTGACCTCTCTCGTCGAACCGCTGATGATAATCATTATGGCCGGCGTAATCGGCTTTGTAATGGTTTCGGTAATGCTCCCGATACTCAGCTTGTACAACAACATCGGCAGCGGCTACAGCTCGTTCTAATTCTTGTTGAAAGGCAAATCAAATGAAGACCTCTCTGTGCATTTTGAACGATTCGATTAAGGTCGTGTGCGGCAAACCCTCAAAAAAGCTGGTCACGGTCACCGACTGGACTACCCTTCCGCTTTCGGAGGAATCGGTGGTAAACGGCGTAATCGTAAACGATACACCCGTGCGCTCGGCGCTGTCCCAGCTTCACGCGAAGCTCGGCAAACCGCTTGATTGCGCGAGTTTGATTATTGACTCAAACAGCATACTTTCCAAGCAGGTAACCGTTCCGTATCTGCCAGAAAAAAAGCTGTACAGCCTTGTACAAAGCGAATTTGCCGACGTAAGCGAAAGCCGCGGTGAGCTGCTTTACGACTACATGGTCGTCAAGCAAAGAAACGCCGCAAATAACGGCGGCGTTATTCTCTGCTCGGCGGTCGAAAAGTCATTAATCGAGTCCTATGTCTCGCTGCTGTCCGACGCCGGAATCAAAATCGAGTCGATTGACATAGCCGTGTCGTCGCTCATACGGCTCTCGC
>CAYXRE010000004.1:13451-33878 GCA_964466125.1 uncultured Oscillospiraceae bacterium | reverse complement strand
GCGCAATTGCCTGATAGACGATGTACGCCACAAGCAGTATGTCCAGAATATCCCGCCATGAGCTTGCGCGCACGAGCGTCTCAATACCCGTACCTATCGAATTGAAAAAATCCAGCATATCCTCTTCCCCTTGCGGAATTGTTATCCCTGTCTCTCGAGCAGCGCGACGGCGTGCGCCGCTATGCCCTCGCCCGAACCTGTAAAGCCCAGTTTCTCCTCGGTCGTCGCTTTGACGCTGACGCACGACGTATCGCACGAGCAGTCCGCCGCGATGTTTTCCCTCATGCGGTCTATGTAGCCGCGCAGCTTGGGCGCCTGGCACAAAACCGTCGCGTCTATGTTCACGACGCGGTAGCCCGCTTGCGCAATCAGCGCAACCGTCTCGCGCAGCAGTTCGCCGCTGTCCGCTCCCTTATATTTCCCGTCGGTGTCGGGAAAGTGCATTCCGATGTCCCCGAGCGCCGCCGCGCCGAGCAGTGCGTCCATTATCGCGTGTATTAGCACGTCCGCATCCGAATGTCCGTCCAGCCCCTTTTCGTAGGGTATCTCCACCCCGCCGAGAATCAGCTTTCGCCCCTCGCAGAGCCTGTGCACATCGTAACCGTGTCCGATTCTCATGCCAACGTCTCCCGCAATGCCCCGCGCCCGTTTTATGTCGCCCGGCTCGGTGATTTTGATGTTCTCCCGCTCGCCCTCGACCAGTTTCACGCGCATACCCGCGTCTGCCGCAAGCTGCGCGTCGTCAAACGCGTCCTGCCGTCCCGCGCACGCCGCCCGGTAAGCGTCGGCTTCAAAGACCTGCGGGGTCGCGACTGCGCGAAGTCTTGAGCGGTCGGGGGTCGCGACGCAAAAGCCGTCCGCGTCCGCCGTCTTTATCGTGTCCACGACCGCGAGCGCCGGCACCGCCGCGCCGTACTCCATTGCCGCGAGTATCGTTCTCGTGATAAGCGCGTCCGACGCAAAGGGGCGCGCCGCGTCGTGTATTGCGTAGTATGCGGCGTCGGGTGAGCAGGCAGCTATGCCGTTTTGCACCGACAGTGCCCGTGTCGCGCCGCCTTGCACAATCGCGCGCAGCTTGGGCTTGCCCTCAAGCAGTTTCTTCACCTCGTCCATAACGCGGGCGCTTGCGACGACCACGACCTCGTCCACAAGCTCGTTGCCGCACATCGCGTCCGTCGAGCGCTCAAGCACGGTTTTCGATCCGACGGTTATGAACAGCTTGTCGGTGTTTCCCATACGCGACGAGCTTCCGCCCGCGACTACGACCGCGCTGACCATTCCCTTTTTCTCCACGTCGGGACACACCTCCCCTATTTTGATTTTCATTTTATTGTATCATAAAGAAGTAAGAATAACAACGAAAAAACAAGCCCCCGTCCGCTTTTGCGCCGGGAGCCTGTCCTGTTGTGTTTTATTATGTCAGCCTCTCGCCGACGCGCTGCGCAGGTCCAGTCGCACCTTGTCGCTTATCATGGCGATAAATTCGGAGTTTGTGGGCTTGCCACGAAGGGAGTGGATGGTATAACCGAAGTAGGAGTTGAGCGTTTCGACGTCTCCTCTGTCCCACGCGACCTCGATGGCGTGGCGTATGGCGCGCTCTACGCGCGAGGAGGTGGTCTTGTATTTCTTCGCGATTGCGGGATAAAGCCGCTTGGTGACGGCGTTTATCACCTCCTCGTCCGCTATGGACATGATTATCGCGTTGCGTAGATAGTGGTAGCCCTTTATGTGGGCGGGCACGCCTATCTGGTGGAGAATCTCGGTCACGGTGACCTCGAGAGAAATCGGGTCGTCCGCGCGGCAGACCGCCGCGCTCGAGCGCGTGAACATCTTTATCCTGTCCGCAAGCACGGACACATCGAACGGCTTAAGTATATAGAACGCCGCTCCCGCCCGGATTACCTCGCGCTCCATTATCGCGTTGTCGAAACCCGACGTTACAAAGAACGCCGGCTGCTTGAGCTTGACGTCCGCCTTGGTCTCGCCGATTATGCCTATGGCGTCGCGGGAGGGCAGAAACATATCCACCACCACCGCGTCCGGCGAGTGCTCGTGAATCGCGCGAAGCACACTGTTGCCGTCCTTTTCGCAGTTGAGCGCCGCGAAGCCCTTTCTCTCGAGCTCCTTTGCGCACATGACCCCAAACTCCGCGCTGTCGTCCGCGATAAGGACCAAAATCTTGTTTTCCAAAATAAATCCGACCCCTTAACTATTTATTTGGCACAGCCTCAAACCACGATACTTATGCTACCATATATTACCACCATTTGCAAGCTGTTTTTGCAATTCTTTACAGCTTTATCGCGCCCGCATAGACGCTCACGCTGTCGGGCAGGCACAGCCTGACATACTCAAAGTACCCTGTGCACGCGAGCGCGAGCGTCAGCGCGCAGATGATGATTTTCCGAAACAGCTTCATACCGCCGCCCCCTTTACACGGCTATTGTTGCCGTATCGGGTGCGGGTTATAACAACTGAGGCGTAAAAAAGAGCCGCTCATGCGAGCGGCTCCTTGCTGTTCGTTTGTCAGTCCTTCTTGTCGTCTGTGAGGTCCTTGACGGCGTCCTTCGCCTTGTCAACGATTCCGCCCAGAACGTCTCCCGCCTTCTTGGCAACGTCGCTCACGACCTCGACCGCGTTCTCAAGCACGGGTTTTACGTCATCAATTACGTCCTTGGCGGCGTACTTCGCGCTGTCCGCGAGGTCGCTTGCGCTGTCTATGGCGTTGGCGGCAAAATCTCCGACCTTCTTGGCGGCATCCGCTATCGTATCGACCGCTTTGTCGGCGGCTGCGGATACCTGCGCGGCGATATACTCGTTTCCTTCGATGGGTTCGCCGCCCTCCGACTTCATGGAGAGCGAAACGCGCTTCTTGTCGGTGTCCACGCCGATGAGGCGGACCTTGACCTCCTGACCGACCTTTACGACGTCGGCGGGGTTGTTTACGCGCTCGGAGGACATCTCGCTGATGTGCACCAGACCGTCTATGCCGGGCAGGATGCGCACGAACGCGCCGAACTTGGTCACGGACACGACGGGCGCGGTGAACTCGGAGCCGATGGGATACTGCTGTATCTTATTCCACGGGTTGTCCTCTTCCTTGCGGTAGCCCAGAGAAATCTTTTTGTTCTCGGCGTCAACGTCCTTGACGTAGACCTTCACGACATCGCCGACCTTGAGCACATCCGCGGGGCTCTTGATACGTCCCCAGGACAGCTCGCTTATGTGTATCATGCCGTCCACGCCGCCCAGATCGACAAACGCGCCGTAGGATGTGAGCGACTTGACCGCGCCGGTGTATTCCTTGCCGACTTCGACAGTCTGCCAGAACTCTTCGCGCTTCTTGGCGTTCTCGACGTCGAGCACCGCGCGTATCGAGCCTATCGCTCTGCGGCGCTGCGCATTGACTTCGAGTATCTTTATGCTTTGGTGGGTATGCAGCAGCTGCTCATACGGCTCGCCGCGGCGGACGGTAGCCTGAGAGGCGGGAATGAACACACGCACGCCCTTGACCATCGCCACAAGACCCTTGTTGACGACTTCGGTGATATTCGCGTCGAAAACGGTGCCGTCTTCAACGGCGCTGAGTATCTCCTCAAAGCCTCTCTCGGAATCGATGCGCTTTTTGGAAAGCGTAACGACGCCCTCGAGATCCTGTACCTTCGTGACCAGAAGGTTGAGCTTATCTCCTATCTTTATGATATCCTCGGGCTTGGCTGACGTGTCGTCGCTCAGCTCGTCTATCGGAATAAAGCCTGTGTGCTTCGTGCCGATGTCCACTACGACCTCATTGGGGTGGATAGCGGTCACTATCCCCTCAACTCTCTGTCCCTTGTGAACGAGCTTGAGCGAGTCCTCGAGCGCCTGCTCGAAGTTGAAATCCTCGTCTTTGATAATGTCGGTCATCTTGTTTAGTACCTCCTCGATTAAAGGGGATGGAGTTGACGCTCCCGCGGTAACTCCGACGCTTTTAGCACCGTCAAACATTGCGGCTGTCAGCTCGTCCCCTGTCTCTGTCGAGAAGGTGCGTGTGTGTGCTGAGCAAACGTCAAATAATTTCTTGGTGTTAGAGCTGTCTTTTCCACCTATCACGACGCAAACATCGTTTTGCTCGGCCAATCTCTCGGCTTCGAGCTGTCTCGTTCGGGTCGCTCCACATATTGTATCAAAAATTTGTATATTTGTATATATTTTTTTTGCGTATTTGGCGTATTCGTCGTATTTTACTAAATTGAATGTCGTTTGGGCTACCATAATGCACGGCTTGCCATTATTTCCGCCGCTCAGGAGGCTTTTTAGCGCCTCAAGGCTGGAAAATACATACACTTCGCCCTCGCAATGCCCTACGATTCCGCGCACCTCCGGGTGGTCGGGGTCGCCCGCGACGAGCACCGTGCTCCCGTCCGCGCTGTGTGAGGCGACGATGCCGTGAATCTTTGCGACGAACGGACAGGTCGCGTCCACGACCTCAATGCCCAGCCGCGCGCATTCTTCATAGACCTCTTTGCCCACGCCGTGGCTGCGTATTATCAGCGCCGTACCCGGCGGAGTGTCGGCGGGTGAATCCACCGCACGGCAGCCGCGCGAAGCAAGCGAATCGACGACGCGGCGGTTATGGATTATCGGACCGAGGGTCGCTATGCTCCTGCCCTCGTCGAGCAGCCGCTCGCACATGGTGACCGCGCGGTCCACTCCGAAGCAGAAGCCCGCGCTTTTGGCGAGCGTAATCTTAGGTGTGCTCATGCGGTCCGTGTTTCTCCTTTTGCTCTTGTATCAGCTCGAGCACCCGCTCGCGTATCAGCTCGCTTGCGTTTTTCAGGCTGTTCTTCTCCCCCGTGAATTCTCCCAGCTCCTCGGTGGTAATCGGCTTGCCGTACACGACGTATGTAGGCTTCAAAAAGCCTATGCCGTACGGCGCGTATATCGCCGAGGGAACGACGACGGATTTCGAGCGCTGCGCGAACATCGCCGTGCCGCTCTTGAATATCCCCGTCTCTCCCGTCTTGCTGCGCGTGCCCTCCGGGAAAATCAGCATCATCTGTCCGTCGCCCAGAACGTTGAGCGCCTTTTCGACCGCCTTGCGGTCGCTCTTGCCCCTTGCGACGGGGAACGCCCCGAGCTTGTCGAGCAGCCGTCCGACGGTCGGGTTGTTGAACAGCTCCTTTTTCGCCATCGTACGAAACGGGCGGGGCGAGCAGGCACAGTGATACGCGGGGTCGACGAGATTGACGTGATTGCTCGCGATTATCGCCCGCCCCCCGCGCGGAATATTCTCCGTTCCTTCGCTTCGGACGCTCCAGATGAATCGGATGAGCGGACCTAGCGTCACCTGTACACCGCGAAAAAAATGCATGGTCAAAGATTTTCCTTTACTATTTTTGTGAGCATCGCAATGGATTGCTCGAGGTCGTTGCCGGTCGTGTCAACCAGTATAGCGTCTTTTGCCGCGCGAAGCGGCGCGATGGCGCGGTGGGAATCGTCATAGTCTCTCCTGCGAAGGTCGGCGAGCACCGCGTCGTAGTCGGCGCTCACGCCCTTTTGTGTGAGCTGCTCGTAGCGGCGGCGGGCGCGCTCCTCGGGAGAGGCGGTGAGGAATATCTTGACGTCGGCGTTCGGCAACACGACTGTGGCTATGTCGCGCCCGTCCATGACGACGTTGTTCTGCTTTGCGATGTCCCGCTGCAAGTCGAGCAAAAACGCGCGCACGCTCGGCAGCGCGGAAACGGCGGACGCCGCCATGGAGACCGCCTCGGTGCGTATGCGGCTCGTGACGTCCTCGTCGTTGAGGTAAACGCGCTGCTCGGTGTCGATGAAGCGCAGCTCGATATGGGTTCCCGCAAGCAGCCCCATAATCGCCGATTCGTTGCGCACGTCCGCTCCGCGCGAGAGCACAAACAGCCCTATGGCGCGATAGAGCGCCCCCGTATCGACGTAGATGTAGCCCAGCTCCGACGCGAGCTTTTTCGCGATGGTGCTTTTCCCTGCTCCGGCGGGTCCGTCTATGGCGATTGATTTCATGTTTGCTCCTCCTCGAGTATATGTATGCCCGCCGCGTGTCCGCTCGCGAAGGCTATCATCAGATTAAAGCCGCCCGTGAAACCGTCCGCGTCCAGAACCTCGCCCGCAAAATGCAGATTCCCGACTATCTTGGACATCATGGTTTTCGGGTCGATCTCGCGCAGCTCGACGCCGCCTGCGGTTACGACCGCCTCCTCCACGGGTCTTGCGCGAAGAACCTTTATCGGATACCGCTTGAGCGCACGAACGAGCGAGGCGCGCTCGGCGGCTGTTATCGAGTTGATTCGCTTTGCGGGGTCGATGCCGCTTTGCGCGACCACTGCCGGTATCATTTTTTTCGGCAGCAACTCGGAAAGCGAGTTGCGGAATTCACGGTTTAGGTTTTGTGAAAAATCCCGCAGTATGCGCTTGTCCAGCGTCTGTTCGTCCAGCGCGGGCTTCAAGTCCAGCAGCAGCTCTAGCGGCGAAAGATCCTTTCCCGCAAGCATCGAGCTCAATGTCAGCGTCAGCGGACCGGAGATTCCGAAGTGGGTGAAAAGCATTTCGCCCTCCTCGTCGAATATGCGCTTTCCGTTGAGCTGCGCGCTCAGTCGGACATTTTTCAGCGAAAGCCCCATAAGCTCGCCGTAGTCCCCCTCGCACTCGAGCGGGACGAGCGAGGCGAAGCGGTCGGTGAGGGTGTGCCCGAGCGTCTTTGCCATGCGGTAGCCGTCGCCGGTCGAGCCGGTCGAGGGATAGGACAGTCCGCCGGTGGCGATAATCGCGCCGCGGCAGTCGAGCTTTTGTCCGCTCCTGAGCTTGACGCCGCGAACCGCTCCGTTGTGTGTCAAAACGCACTCAACTGCGCCGTGTATGAATTCGACTCCCGCGTCCTTCGCCGCTTTGACGAGAGCGTTCGCTATATCGGCGGCGCGGTCGCTGACGGGAAAAACGCGGCAGCCCCGCTCAACCTTGAGCGGCACCCCGCGGCGCTCGAAAAACTCGCAGATATCCTGTTCGGTAAAGGAGCGGTAGGCGCTTTGCAAAAACTTCGCGCCGTGACGCACATTTGAGAAAAACGCCTCGCTGCCGCCGGCGTTCGCGACGTTGCAGCGCCCCTTGCCGGTGATGAGCAGCTTTTTGGGGAATCTGTCCTCTTTTTCGGCTATCGCCGTGCGCAGCCCGCGGGAAGCGGCGTACACCCCCGCCATAAGCCCCGACGCGCCCGCGCCGGCGATGATTACGTCATATTCGCTTTTTTCGCCGCCGTCTTTCAAGAGAGGCTCCCGTCACGCGTCCGAAATATACCGTTTCGGCGCTTTAATTATTCCTATATTGATTATACGCACGCAAAAAAGAATAAACAACCCAAATTTGTTTACATTTATCCCTATTTTGAGCGAATAACCGGCTGAAGCTGACGACCCTCGAGCGCGGCGCGCAGAGCGTCCGCCGTCAGCTCAAAATGGGCGACGACCGACGCGGGCTTTTCGTCCGGCGCGTCCTGCGACATAGGCACGAAGTAGCAGCCCACGCGGCTCATCAGCTCGCCGATGTTTTTCGCCGCCGCGCACAGTGCGTCGTTGGTCGAAACGGCGATCACCGCCGGTCGGCGGTTGCGCGCGTGCGCTTTGTAAGCGAGAGTGACGGGGGTGTCCGCAATGCCGCACGCGAGCTTCGCGAGGGTGTTGCCGGTGCAAGGCGCAATCACCAGCGCGTCCAGCAGCTTCTTGGGTCCTATCGGCTCCGCGAGCGCAAGGGTTTCCACCACGCTCTCGCCGCAGATGCTTTCCGCCCTCTCGCGCAGGCTCTGCGCCGTGCCGAAGCGGGTATCGACCGACGCCGCCGCAAAGGACAGTATCGGTATCACCCTCATGCCCGCGTCGACCAAATCCTTCATCGCCGCGAGCGATTTTTCGATTGTGCAAAACGAGCCGCACATTGCGAATCCAACCGTTATTCTATTCATCTCAGCATCCCCCTTTGCTCCATGATTCGCTTGACACAGCGCACGATTGTCTCTCCCGCCGAGCGCGGCGAGCACCTTCCGGGCAGCGACGGCGCGCGCTCATAGGTACTCTTCCAGCGCGACGCAGCCTCCTCGCTCGCTCCGTAGGGCGCGGACGCAATGTCGGCGATGAAGGAGTCGGGACGCAGGTTCGCAAGCGCTTCGTCCGAAAACACCCGCGCGGGTGCGGTGTTGACTATGGAATCAAATGCGCATATCCTCAGCGGCAGCTCTGCCAGGTCGTACGCCTCGCAGCCGTTGTGCTTTGCCGCCGCCCTCGCGCTCTCGCTTCGCGCGAAAACGCATACTCTCGCCCCGAGCGCGCAAAACAGCGAGCATATCGCCTTGCCCGTGCGCCCGTAGCCCACCACGGCGACGCGGCTTGCAAGCACCGAACAGCGGGTGCGGCGCATGATAAGCTCCAGCGTGCCCTCGGCGGTCAATATCGCGTTGTCGCGCAGAAATTCTTCGTCAAGACAGATATCGACAAGCGTCCTGCCCGCCTCACGCGCGTACTGCGCGGCAAAGGGCGGAACCTTTCCTGCGAACAGCAGCGCGGACGTTTTGCACAGCTGCATGAGCGGAACGAAATCCAGTCTTTGCGTGCACAGCGGCGCGGTCAGCATATTGCCGTTTGACATGAGCGGCACCGGCAGCACGACTACATCCGCGCGTGCGAGCGCCGTTTTCGCGTCCGCGCACAGCGACGCGGGCAGCACCTTTGACTTCTCCAAGCCGACCGCGCGCACGCAGCAGCCGTCCGAGGCGAGCGCGCGAGCTGCGTAGGCGCTGCGCTCGTCGCCGCCGATGAAAACAAACCTGTATCTATCCATAAAAAATCCCCGTCACATACTATGAGTGACGGGGGTTGTTTGTGATATTCAGATTCCGACAACATAGGGCTCCAGCTTTGCGTATGCCGCGCGTTCGATTGTCGCTTGCAGCCACAGTCCGTCCTCGCGGTATTCCTCTTGCAGCACATTGCCGTACTCCCGTGCGTACGCCGCAAGCGAGACCTTGTCGTAGGGCAGCAGCAGCTCACAGCGCACCACCCTCTCGCTGAGCTTTTCGGATATGCGCGCCATGAGCGCGTCCAGTCCCTCGCCGGTCTTGGCGGAGACGGGCAGCCCGGGCAGCGCCGAGGCGGTATCGCACAAATCGCTCTTGTTGAACACGGTTATGACGGGTATCGCGCCGCAGCCCAGCTCCTCGACCGTCGAGCGGGTCACGTCCAGCTGAAGCTGCCATGCGGGGTCGGACGCGTCGCAAACGAATATAAGCAGCTCGGAATATTTAATCTCCTCGAGCGTCGAGCGGAAAGCGTCCACGAGCGAGTGGGGCAGGCGGCTGACGAAGCCGACGGTGTCCACGAGCACGACCTGCTGCAATTCCCCCACCGAAAGCCTGCGCGCGGTCGGGTCGAGCGTCGCGAACAGCTTGTTCTCTGCTAGCACCTGCGAGCCGGTCAGCGCGTTGAGCAGCGAGGACTTTCCGACGTTGGTATAGCCGACGAGCGATACGACCGGCACGCCGGATTTTCCGCGCGAGCGCCGTGTTACCTCGCGGCGTTTTTCCACGTCCGAGAGCCGCTCGCGAAGCTGTGCCATGCGCGCGCGGACATAGCGGCGGTCGCTTTCGAGCTTGCTTTCGCCGGGTCCGCGCGTACCGATTCCGCCGCCCAGACGCGACAGCGACTGCCCCGCTCCCGAAAGCCGCGGCAGACGGTAGGCGAGCTGGGCGAGCTCGACTTGCAGCTTGCCCTCCGCCGTATGTGCGGCGAGCGCGAAAATATCCAGTATGAGCGTTGTTCTGTCCACCACGCCGACGCCTATTGCGTCCTCCATATTGCGCTGCTTGGAGCCGGTCAGCTCCGCGTCCACGACCACGATGTCCGCATTGAGCCGCTCGCACAGGTCGCGCGCCTCGGCAAGCTTGCCCTTTCCCAGAAAGCCCGCGTTGTCCGGCGCCTCGCGCGTCTGGACTATCTCGCCGACCACGTCCGCGCCCGCCGTGTCGCACAGCGCGCGCAACTCGTCAATGGACGCTTCAACGTCGTATTCGCCCGTATCAACGGCGGCTATGACCGCCCTTTGCCTATCTTTTTCCATTAAAACTCCGATTCCGCGACGTTTGTTTTTGTCGCTTAATATAATATACCATTTTCGCGCGATATGTTATACTGATAAAACAAACATATCGCTTGGGATTGCGGCTTTTTTCGGAAAAGAGGTGTTCGCATGGGGACAAAGCTGACCGTGCTCGTCGAAAACTCAACTCTCAACGGCGCGCTAAAAAGCGAGCACGGCTTTTCGGCGCTGCTTGAAAAGGACGGGCGCTCGCTGCTGTTCGACTGCGGCTCGTCCGACGCGTTCATGCAAAACGCACGGGCGCTCGGAATCGAGCTTTCGAGCGTGAGCGCGGTCGCGCTCAGCCACAACCATTATGACCACACGGGCGGGTTCTATCCGTTTTGCCTTCGCAAGCGGGAGCCGTTCAAGCTGTATATTTCGGTGCGCTTTTTCAAGCCGCTATGCGCGACGGCGTTCAGCGATGAGCAGGGCACGCTGCGACCGACTATCGGTCCGCTGACGCCGCAGGGTCTGCGCGAGCGCTCGGTCGAGACGCGCATGATAACCGAAAACGTCTTCTCGCCCGAGGGCTTTGAGGGCGTGTATCTGCTCAATAATATACCGCGCACGACCGACTTTGAAAAGCCTGACCCGACCGACTACGTCATCACCAGTGAGGGCTACGAGGTGGACCGCTACGCTGACGAGCAGGCGCTTTGCGTCGAGACCTCCAAAGGGCTGCTGGTCGTCACCGGCTGCGCTCATGCGGGAGCGGTCAACATCTGTCGATGCGCGCGCGAGCGGCTCGGACAGGAGATATTCGCCTTCATCGGCGGCACCCACCTCGTTGCTTATGATACCGCCCGCGCCGAGCGCACGATAGGCGCGCTTGAGGGCATGAGCATTCCGTTCGTCTACCCCGCTCACTGCACGGGCGACGCCGCGTTCGAGCTTTTTGAGAAAGCCGGCTGCACCCGCGCGCGCTGCGGCTTTTGCCTTGAAATCGAATAAAACGAAAGAGAGACACCATGCTGCTTGAATTCACGAAAATGCAGGGCGCGGGCAACGACTACGTCTACGTCGACTGCATGGAAAAGGACATACGGCTGAGCAAAGAACAGATTGCCTTCATCTCCGACCGCCGCTGCGGTGTGGGCGGCGACGGGGTCATCTTCATCCGCCGCTCGGACAGGGCGGACGGCTTTATGGATATGTACAACCTCGACGGCTCGGCGGGAATGATGTGCGGCAACGGGGTGCGCTGCGTGGGCAAATATCTGTACGACCACGGCTACGCGGGCTCGGAGACTCTCACCGTGGACACGCGCAGCGGCATAAAAACGCTCAAAATGCACGTCGAGAACGGCGTCGCAACGGGCGCGACGGTCGATATGGGGCGCGCGGAGTTGGAGTGCGCGAAGATACCCGTGGCTTACGACGGCGACAACGTTCACGTCCCGATTAAAACGAGCTTTGGCGAGTTTGACGCGGTCTGCGTGTCGATGGGCAATCCGCACGCCGTCATCTTCACAAGCGGAGTGTGCGAGCTGGAGCTCGAACGCATGGGACCCGAGTTTGAACACCACGCGCTGTTCCCGCAGGGGGTCAACACCGAGTTTGTCGAACAGCTTTCGGAAAACGAGCTGTTCATGCGGGTGTGGGAGCGCGGCTCGGGCGAGACGTTTGCGTGCGGCACGGGAGCGTGCGCAACGGCGGTCGCGGCGGTGCTGCGGGGGATTTGCAACAAGGACACGCCGATAACCGTGCATCTGCGCGGCGGCGACCTGATAATAACCTACCGCTCAGACGGCGGCGTGACAATGCAAGGCGGCGCGGTCGAGGTATTCAAAGGAGGCATAACGCTCGATGATTAACCAAAACTTTTCCAAGCTCGGCTCCAACTATCTGTTCGCCGAAGTAGCCCGCCGCACTGCGGATTACAAAAAGAATAATCCGAACGCCGAGGTCATCAGTCTCGGGATAGGCGACGTCACACTGCCGCTCGCAAAGGTGGTCACCGACGCGATACGCCGCGCGGCGGACGACATGGACGACGCAAAGACCTTCCGCGGCTACGGTCCCTATGAGGGCTATGAGTTCGCGCGGCAGGCGGTGCGCAGTTATTACAAGACGCAAAACAGCGTCGAGCTGGAGCTTGACGAGATATTCATCGGCGACGGAGCGAAAAACGACCTTGGCTCGGTGCTGGATTTATTCGAGCAGTCCCTTCGCGCGGTCATACCCGACCCCGTCTACCCCGCTTACCTCGACGTGAACCTGCTGCACGGCAACACGGTGAGCTTTGTCAACGGCACGGGCGAAAACGGCTTTCTGCCCGCCCCGCCTGATTACGAGGCCGAGCTTGTCTACATCTGCTCGCCCAACAACCCGACCGGCGCGGTCTATACCCGCGAGGGACTGAAAGCGTGGGTGGATTACGCGAACGCCTGCGGCGCGGTGATACTGTTTGACGCGGCATACGAGAGCTTTGTGCGCGACGACACGCTGCCGCGCTCGATTTACGAGATACCCGGCGCGAAGCGCTGCGCAATCGAGCTGTGCTCGCTTTCCAAGACGGCGGGCTTCACGGGCGTGCGCTGCGGCTACACGATAATCCCGCACGAGCTTGAGCGGGACGGCTCCAACCTAAACGCCATGTGGCAGCGCCGCGCGGCAATCAAGTACAACGGCTGCTCATACATTATCCAGCGCGCCGCCGAGGCGGTCTTTTCCGAAAGCGGGCTTGCCCAGACGCGCGCAAACCTGAACTATTATGTCGAGAACGCAAAGCTCATCGCCAAAGCGCTCGACGAGCTTGGAATCGGCTATACGGGCGGCAAATGCTCGCCGTATATCTGGTTCGAGTGCCCGAAGAAAATGCCGTCGTGGGAGCTGTTCGACCTCATGCTCGAAAAGGCGAACGTCGTGTGCACACCCGGCGCGGGCTTCGGGGAAAACGGCGAGTATCACTGCCGGCTGACCTCCTTCAACACGCGTGAAAACACCGAAAAGGCGGTCAAACGACTGCAAGAGCTGTTCGGGTCGCTGTAAGGCTTCACTTTTTTCGAGTGATAGAGTATAATCTAGACAATCCAAAAGCAACAAAAGGAGTTAATTATGATTTGTTCAAAGTGCGGCGCCGATAACGCCGATACCTCCCGTTTCTGCACCAAGTGCGGCTCCGCTCTCGATTCGGCGCCTGCGGCTATATATCCGCCCGCTGACATGAGCGCCCCCGTTCAAAACGACACGACCCCTCCCGCGCCCCTTTACACACAGCCGACGCAGCAGGGCTACACCAACTACACCTCCTCCAACTACGGCGGCGCTCCGCTTCAATCGGACAACGGCTGGCTTGGAATCGCGGCGCTCGTATGCGGTATACTCTCCATTCCCTGCTGCTTCACAATTTACGGCGGCTTCGTGTTCGGCATCGCGGCGGTCGTGATGGGCATATTCGGACTCAAGACCTCCCGCCGTTCGCTCGCCATTGCGGGCATCGTCTGCGGCGGCGTCGGAATCCTGTTCAGCATTTTCTACATAGTCGCCGCTTTCGCCGGCTTTGAAATGCTGCAAAACAACCCCGAGCTTCAGTCGGAGTTTGAGGACATCCTCGAGCAATATGGACAGAGTCTGTGAGCAAACAACTCGCTTTGAAGGCGCGCGCGGCAGCGCGCGCCTTCTTGTTATCCATCTTTGCTCGTGCGCCGCTGCGGCGGGAGCCGCCGCGCTGTTCTTCGCGCTCGGGCTGCGCTTTCACGAGTGCGCGGTGCACAGGCTTTGCGGGCTGTACTGTCTGACCTGCGGGGCGACGCGGGCGGCAAGGGTGCTGCTGCAAGGACGGGTGCTGCTGTCCGTGCTTTTGAACCCGCTGCCGGTCATGCTGGGTATATTCATGCTCACGGTGCTCGGCTTTGAGAGCGCGGGCGTTATTGCAAAGCGGCGCTTTCGCTTTCGGTGGCTGACCACGGCAATTTACATCATGCTCGGCGTGCTCGTTGTGTTCTGCGTGCTGCGCAACTTCGGGATAATCCCGATACCGGATTCACTATACTGACAAACAGGTGACAACAATGAAGTACAACTTTGATGAGATAATACCGCGCGTCGGCACCCATTCGCTGAAGTTCGACGCCGACTGCTCCGGGCGTCCGCTTGCGAACGACGCGGTCTCCATGTGGGTCGCGGACATGGACTTCGCCTGTGCCCCGCCGATAATCGACGCGCTTCGCCGCGCGACCGACAACCGCATTTTCGGCTATACCGACTGGAAGTACGACGAATACTTCTCCGCCGTGTGCGGTTACTACGAGCGCCGCCACCGCTGGCACATCGACCCCAAGCAGCTTGTCTTTACCCACGGCGTCGTCAGCGCGCTCAACTACATAGTCGCCGCGCTTTCCGAGCCGGGCGACGGCATAATCGTGCAGCCTCCCGTCTACCCGCCGTTTATGAAAGCGGCGTCCTCGCGCGGGCGCGTACTCGTCGAAAATCCGCTCATCCGCACCGCGGACGGCGGCTGGGAGATGAACTTTGACGACCTTGCGAAAAAGGCGGCGCAGCCGCAAAACAAAATGCTCATCTTCTGCTCGCCGCACAACCCCGTCGGGCGCGTGTGGCGCGAGGACGAGCTGAAAAAGCTGTATGAGATATGCCACGAAAACGGTGTGCTGCTCGTCAGCGACGAGATACACTGCGACATCGTGCGGCGCGGGCTTGAGCACATACCGCTGCTGCGGGAGTTCCCGAACGCGCGGGACATAATCGTCTCCACCGCCCCGACCAAGACCTTCAACATCGCGGGCTTTCAGACTTCCCACACCGTCGTCCCCGACGACGCGCTGCGCGAAAAGCTTGAGCGCTCCTTTGAGGTGCTCGTAAATCCGCTCGCGGCGGCGGCGGTCATCGCGGCGCTGAGCGAATGCGACGAATGGGCGGACGAGGTGAACGAGTACATCGACGGCAACTTCGATTATTTCACCACCGCGCTCGAAAGTGCCGCTGCCGATGTGCGGGTCACGCGGCGGGAGGGCACCTACCTTGCGTGGGCGGACTTTAGCGCGTACCGCAGCAATTCCATGGACTTCGAGCGTGAGCTTGCGGACAAGCACGGTCTGATAATCGAAGCCGGCTCGCGCTTCGGAACGCCGGGCGAGGGCTTCATGCGAATCAACCTCGCCTGCCCGCGCTCGACGGTCGAGACCGCCGTCAAGCGGCTCACTGCGGCGCTTGGGCTGTAAAAGCAGCACATTTTCTGCAAAGACAAAAGCCCTGCTCTCCGAAAGGAGAGCAGGGCTTTACTGATATTTTCGGTGAATCAGACCGTCTTGGTGCCGCAGTCGGGGCAGAAGTTGCCGTTTACCATCTTGCGGCAGTTCGGGCAGAAATTCGTTCCCGCCGCGGGAGCTGCCGTGCCTGCGGGGGCTGCGCCGCCGGTTATCTGCGAGGCTATCTGCGCGCCTATGGCGACCTGCGCGCCCATGGAGGCTATGCTGCCGCCCTCGCCGTTCGCCATGCCATCTGCCGCCGCAATGGTGGCGTACTTCGCGGTATCGGTGACAAAGGACTGAGCCGCCATCTTCTCCGCCATCTTCTGGACTTCCTCGGGATAGTTGACGCTGATGATGTTCAGGTCCCGAACGCCCAGTCCGATGTCCAGCAGCTCCTTGTCCAGCTCCTCAGCCATCTGCTTTGCAAGCGTGCGGTTGTTCGCCTGAATGGAGACAAGCGCGTTGAGCCCGACCGACTGCTGCGAGCCGAGTATGCACTGCGCGATGATTCCGTCCAGCTCGCCGAGTATGCGCTCGGAGATGTCCGAAAGGGTGTAGGTGCTCTTGATTCCCGCGACCTTCTCAATGAACTTCACATAGTCGCGGAACTCGATTACGAGGTTGCCGTTCATGCCCACGGGGATTCCCGAGGGAACCTCGGTCGTCGGTATCATGATGCGCTGACGGGTGCCCCAGTTCATCAACAGCTCCTTGGCGTTGACGAAATAGACCTCCGCGCGAAGTCCCGTGTCCGAGCGCAGCTCGAACAGTCCTTGTACGTTGGAAAGGAACGGCACTATCTCGGTGGCAATGTCAAAGTTGCCCGGCTGGGTGAAGATGCCGCCGATATGCCCGTTGGAGTAGACTATCGCGTTTTGACCCGTGCGGATGACCAGCTTGGAGCCGCGCTTGATTTCGTTGTTTTTCCATTTGAAGAACAGTACGTCGGGGCGGTACTCAAGCCATTCTATCGTGTCTTTTCCCTGACCGAAAAATCCCATTGTCAAATCTCCTGTCTAATATTATACTCCTGCGCTTCCCCGCTCATATCCGCGCCGAGGTAGTCATACCACCCGCTGCCGAAGTCGTCAAAAGCGTCATAGGAACTCGATGAATTGTCGGTGAAGCCGAACAGCCACATCGCAAGCGAGAGCAGAATTATTCCCGCAATCACCGCAAGCGTGATTTTTGCCGCGCTCTTCGGATAGTTGCCGCTCACACGTCCGGTCTCGCCGTTTATCGCGTAGTGGTAGGTCTGCGAGTGATAGCCGTACGCCGCCGTGTACATCGGGCACAGTACGTTTTTGTATGTCACGTCCTTGTACATGACCGAGCAGGCGCTTACGCGCGCGCAGTCGTAGCCGCGCGACATGATGTCGTTTTGCGCAGCCGAACGCATAGCACTTTCGATGCGCTGCTGCGCCGTGCGAAAGCAGCTTTCCCCGTCTATCGAGTAGCGCTCGGCGGAATAGCCCGTCAGAAACTGCGGCGTAAAGGGCTTTATGTCCCCGACCGTGTTGAACGGCGCGACGCGCTCGGCAAGCGTTCCGCTCACGTTGGACGACCCGCACACAAGCAGGTCGTCAAAGGCGCGGTACACCGTGCCCGACGCGGGGAACCAGTCGGTCTTTGCCGTCGTTTTGCCGTCGTGGGTGCGCACCATGCGCGTCCTGCCGCCGAAGCCGGAGTAGTCCGCCTTTACGTCGGCGTCGTAGGTCCAAAACGGAACGTAAAGACCCTCGAGCGCGCCCTCGGCGTACGCCTTCTTGAGCTCATTGGGCGCGAACCAGCGCTTTTTAATCCACTCGCCGAAGCGTTTCTGCGCCTCGTACGGGTCGACGCGGAAGGGAACGACCCCTTCGGGCGCGATGCCGCTTTGCGCCGCCTCGCTTCGGACGAGAGCGCCTGCGCACATGGGGCAGCGCTTTGCCGTTTGCTGCGCTTCAAAGAAAACCTCTGCGCCGCAGCCGGGACATTTTGCCGTATATACGCCGCTAAGCGGCGCCGAGCTGCTTTCGCGCAGCCGGTAGCCGCTTATGGCATATTCGTCGATGGTGCTTTTCGGCGGAACGACGCGTATCGCACGTCCGCACGAGGCGCAACGGAAGGTCTCGGAAACGGCGTCGTACCGAATCGCGCCTCCGCAGCTTTCACACACCGTCGGCGAGCTGTTGGTATCGGTCATGCTTTGTTATTTGCCCAGACGTGCTTTGAGGGCGCTCAGCTCGTCGTCCACCGTGCTGTCGGCGGGGGAATCGCTGACGTTGTACTTGTTCTTAAGCTCGTTTATATCGTAGTCCTTGTTGAGCTCCTTGTCCAGCTCCGCCTTGGCGTCGGCGGCGTCGATGCGCTTTTGCACCGCGTCGGCGAGCTGAGCGTAATCGGTGAACTGATAGGAAGTGTTTCCGAGCTTCTCGGACAACTCGTTCATCTTCTCGGTCTGCTCGGCGACGGCGAGCTTGGACAGCAGCTCCTGCAGCTTGGCGTCGGCGGCGTTGATGTCGCCCATGAGCTTCTGGGTCATCTCGCGCATACGGTTGGAGTTCTCCTTCGCCTGCGCATAAATCTTCTCGGCGTCCGCTTTCTTGAGCGCGACGGCGTTCTTGCTTTCGAGGAACTTCTTGGCGTCTCCGTCGTTTCCGGCGAGCACAGCCTGCTCGGCGTACTTGGACAGCTTTTCCATCTCCTGCTCGCAGGCGTCCACCTTGCGTCCGGCAGCCATCTCGTCGGCTATCACGCCGGCAGTCTCCGCCTTAACCGTCTCAAGGTTGTCCTTCGCCTCGCGAATGTAGTTTTCAAGTATCTTATCCGCGTTCTTGCTCTCCGCTTTTTCAAGCAGTGCGTTGATGTTTGCGCTCATTATGTCCCTAAATCTAGAAAGTATTCCCATTTCAAACCTCCGTAATATTGTTTACTGACGTTAATCTCATTATATGGGCAATGCGCCTAAAAATCAATTAAAAAAAGTGTTCCATAACTTCCTTTACAAAAGACATAATATAATATAAAATATAGTATGCCGTGTCATAATCCGACACAATCGGTGGTGATTTTATGAGAGTATGCACGAAATGCAACCGTATGCTGCGCGACGACGAGACAAGCTGTCCGTACTGCGGGTGCGCAATTATAACAGACGAACCCGACCTCACCCCGACAGCGGCGCAGGGTAATCCCCGTACGCCCGACCTTTTCGCGACGACGATTATCGAGCTGCCGAAAAACCTCGGCAAGGCTCCGGTCGAGGACTCCGAGCCGGACGAAGTGCTCGAGGACAATTTCGAGTTCCCCAAAGCCCCGCTGGACGCGAACGGCGAGCTTATGTCCAACGCCGCTCCCGCGCCGGTGCGCGAGGGCGCGCTGCTCGAGCAGCTGGTGGACGAGCAGCAGCTCGGCACTCCCGCAAGCGAGGAGCTGCTGGAGGACTACCGCGACTCCGATTCTCTCTCCCGCCCGACCGGCGGCATAAGCGAGGACGCCGGTTCATACGAATACGACTACGAAAGCGACGCATACATGGACGCCGCGCCCCCCGCGCCGATTCGCTTTCACGACGACGAGGGCGACCTCGAGCGTCAATACAAAAAGATTGAAAAGAACGCCGGAGCAAAGGACGAGTCATCGGCGCTCAGCAAGCTGGGCGTGTCGCTGCTCGCGATTGTGGTGCTCGCGGCGCTCGCGCTCACCGTCGCGTGCCTTGTGAAGTACATGAAAACGCCGAATACGAGCGACGACACGATAATGCTTGAGTACATAAGCGGCGAGTGGCTCTCCGAGCCGTACACCTATGCCGACGACATGACCCAGGGCTTCGTCGAGCTGCTCACAATCAACGCGGACAACACCTTTTCTCTCAAAAGCCTCGTGCCCGACCCGCGCAATGAGAACGGCTGGAAGGACGGGAGCTGGGAGGACGATTACGCCGTTTCCGGTGAGCTGGAGCTGTTCGTGGACAGCAAGTGCATCATACTGCACTACACCGAGTTCGGCAAAAAGTACAGCTATGTGCGCTACATCGTCAACGTGGACGACAAGTCGCTGACGCTGCGCGAGCTGTACGACGACGCAGGAGATAAATACTACGACATGGTGTATAAGCGCGTATAGCGGTTATCCTTCCCATAAGTAAAACGATACCCGCCGAAGGTGCGCTTTCGGCGGGTATTTCTGCTTATTTACGACAAGCTTCAGTTCTCGTTTTCCCCGCGCTTTATGCCGGAATTGAGCTGCTCGACGCGCTTTTTCATTGCGGCGTATTGGGACAGCCAGATTGCGAGGTACGCCGCGAAGAATATGCCGAAGTAGCTGAGTATCCCGACGGCGGAATGCTGCATCCAGCGCATGAAGTATGCCGTGGGAAAGGTCGCGAGCGAGCAGATTACGAGATGTGTGAGCGTCGAGCGCAGTATGCTCCAGCCCTCAATCTCCCAAATCACCGACGCGCCGCCCCACGCCGCGCCGTACAGCAGCGAGCAGACCGCCTGAAGCAGCACGGCGTTTATCTCGCTGCCGCAGTCGGTTACCAGCTCGGGTACCACCGCGTAGAACCTGCCGTCGCCGACCACGAGCGAGATGGCGATGGTGATGAGCGTGCTCAGCGCAAGCCCCAGCGGCGCTCCGAGCAGACATCTTTGCAATAGCTTCTTTTTCATATTAACCGCCCTCATATTCCTAATACTTGCTTGATTTTGGCGACGTAGCGTCTGGAAACATAGGTGACCGCGCCGTTTGTCATGCGCACGCATATCGTGCCGGAAAAGCTCAAATCAAAGCCGGAGACCTTTTTGAGATTGATTATCTCCGAGTTGGATATTCGCGCAAAGGGCGCGCCGCAAAGCCGGCTTTCCAGCTCATACAGCCGCTGCCTGAGCACATATTCCTTCCCGTTCGCCTCGGCGAGCACTTTGCCGTCCGACGCGTAGATTCGCACGATGTCGCAAAGCTCCAGCGGCACCGCGACATCGTCGCAAAAGCCTGCGATAACCTTGGGGTCCTCCGACGACAGCTTCTTTACAATCTCGGACACCTCGTCGGTCATTTTGTCGCTGACGATAATGACCTTGGGCTCTCTCGCCGTCTCGTC
>CAYXRE010000004.1:0-13441 GCA_964466125.1 uncultured Oscillospiraceae bacterium | reverse complement strand
CTCGTCCAGCCGGATTTCGATTTGCATTGCGTCGCCTCCTCATTGCACTCTCAGTATAAGCGGAGCGCCCGCGGCGTTCCACTGTTTTGCGGCAGTCGGTCGGTTTTCGCACACAGACGGTCGAATACCTACGGCTCTCGCGCCGCGCTTAACAAAAAAGCGGCGTCCGTAGCCGGTCGCCGCCGTGAAATATCGGATTGTCTCAGACGCTCTGGGGCGGAACCGCGCCGAAGCGGTTGTCCCCCTGGCTTTTGTCAATCGCGAGAATGATGTTGACTATCGGCACGAGCGCCCATGCGCCGTCGTGACCCGCGTCGTGCATACGCCGCCAGCCGAGCGCGATGCCGGGCAGAGCGATGACGATGGACGCAAGCTCGAGTATGTTCTTTATAAGTCCGCCCAGCAGCGGTATCCAGCCGACAAACAGCACCACCAGCTTGCTTGCGGCGGCAAAGACCAGCGAAACGATAAACACGCAAAGCACCGTCACCCAAAAAGGAGTGCGCGCGACCCTTCCCTTGAAATCCAGCGCTTTTTTGAGGTATTCGTCGAACACCAAATCTACATATTTTTCCATTGCATGAATCCCCTTTTTGTAATCAGCTAAATCATAGCCGCGATACGGCTTTTTGTCAATCGCGGCGGAAAGAAGGCAGAGTATGTCGCAATCCAAAGCGCAACAGCTCGCACAGCTCGTGAGCGAAAGCTCAAACATCGTCTTTTTCGGCGGGGCGGGCGTTTCCGTGCCCTCCGGCATTCCCGATTTCCGCTCGCCGGACGGACTGTATAATCAAAAATATGCGTACCCGCCCGAAACTATCCTCTCCCACAGCTTTTTTGTCAGTCACACCGAGGAATTCTTCAATTTCTACCGCGACAAGATGCTCGCGCTCGACGCAAAGCCCAACGCGGCACACCTCAAGCTCGCCGAGCTTGAGCGCGCGGGAAAGCTGCGCGCGGTCGTCACCCAAAACATCGACGGACTGCACACGGCGGCGGGCAGCAAGAACGTTTTCGAGCTGCACGGCAGCGTGCTGCGCAACCACTGTATGAAATGCGGCAAATTCTTCGGCGTGGACACGCTCGCGAAAAGCGAGGGCGTGCCGCGCTGTGAGTGCGGCGGGATAATCAAGCCGGACGTGGTGCTGTATGAGGAATCGCTGGACGACGAGGTGGTCGAGGGCGCGATAAACGCCATTATGGCCTGCGAGCTGCTCATCGTCGGCGGCACCTCGCTGACCGTCTATCCCGCGGCGGGCTTTCTGCGCTATCTGCCCGCGCGCTCCAAGCTCGCGATTGTCAACATGAGCGCAACGTCCTCCGACTCGTCGGCAGACCTCGTCGTGACCGGCAGCATAGACGAGGTTTTCTCGCAAATAACCCTTTGACTTCATGCAAAAGCGGCGAAGGTTTTTAAGCCTTCGCCGCTTTCTTTTATATTATCCGTTAAGCGGCCTCATCGACCGTCTCGGGGGCTGCGGTTTCCGGCACTACTTCGGAAAGCGTCACGTCAAAGCTCAGCACCTTGCTGCCGCGCGCCACCTGCACCGTCACGACGTCGCCGACCTCGCACTTGGACAGCACGAAGGTCACGTCGGTGCTTGCGCTCACGGCGGTGTCGTTGACGCTCATGATAAGGTCGCCGACTTCGAGTCCCGCCTGCGCCGCGCCGGAGTTCGGCTTGACTTCGATTATATAGACGCCGTAGCGGCTCACGCCGTACTGCGAGGCTGTCTGCGCGTCGGTTATCGGCATCACTGTAATACCCAGCTGCGGGCGGCCGCTGACGTAGCCGTTGTTTATAAGGTCCTCGCAGACGGTGCGCACGGTGTCAACGGGTATCGCAAAGCCCAGACCGTCTATGCCGCTGCCGTCCGCCGCGCGGGAGGAAGGCTTGGCGTTTACGATGCCGATGAGCTCACCGTAGGCGTTGAACAGACCGCCGCCCGAGTTGCCGGGGTTGATTGCCGCGCTGGTCTGAAGCAGCGTCATGCTCTGTCCCGAAACGAGTATCTCGCGGTCGAGCGCGCTGACTATGCCGTCGGTCACTGTTCCGCCCAGCGAGCCGAGCGGATTGCCGATTGCTATGACCTCGTCGCCGACCTTGACGTCCGCCGAGCTGCCGAGCACTGCGGGAGTAAGCCCGGTCGCGTCGACTTTGATGACCGCAAGGTCGGAGGTCGCGTCGGTCCCGACCACGGTCGCCTCGTACTTGGTGCCGTCGTTGAGAATCACGGTAACGTTGTTCGCGGTGCTTACGACGTGGCTGTTGGTCACGATGTAGCCGTCCTCGCGGATTATAACGCCGCTGCCCGCGCCCTGCGTGATATACTGCCCGAAGAACGAGCTGGTCGCCATCGACTCGGTGTTTATCTCAACCACGCTGTCCTTGGTCGCGTCCACGACCGCGCTCATCGACTCGATTTGGGTGCTGACGGCGGGGGCTGTGTGTGCCGACGCGTCGGTCAGCCCCGCGTCGTTCGCGGGAGCGGCAGCAGTCACCTGCGCGGGGGCGAATACCCTTGTGCCGAGATACGCGCCGCCGAAGCCGCACACGAGCGAGAGAACTGCGCATATCGCGATGACTCCCGCGCCGTAGCGTTTCTTTTTGCCGCCGGATACCGGCTGCATCGGATTGGGCGTATAGGCGCCGGACGTCTGGTTCGCCGTGTATTGGTTCGTCGGGCGCGAGTACACGGGGAAGCCGTTATTGGTCGTAAGGTCCACTTGGTAATTCGGGTCTCTCTCCCAGTTGTTATCCATATATTATCTCTCCTTCATCGGCGCCGTTTTGCGGCTCCTGTTTGTTTGTTGTCTAAAAACTACCACAGCATTCTTAATTTTGGCTTAAAAAACCTTGAAATTTCTTTGAATGTTGGCGAGGTCGGCGGTTTTGTCGGTTGAAAACCGAGCCTTTGATGTTATAATAATACCATAACTGCTTAACGTCCGCAGCCATAAAAATCGAAAGGGTGTTTTACACAAATGGTCGGTTGGATAATTCTTGCCGCCGTCGTTTTGTTCCTCGCAGTCATCCTCGTGCGCGCGGCAGCCTTCAAGCCCGCCGCAGAGCCCGCGCTTGAACAAATTGACGCGCAGCTGGACGAACAAAAAGCGATTGACGACCTCGCGCAGATGATACGCTGCAAAACCGTGAGCTCGCGCGACGAGTCCATGAGAGACGAAAAGGAATTTGAAAAATTCCGCGCGCTGCTCAAGGAGCTTTACCCGAACATACACAAGACCTGCTCGCTCGAGCGCATAGCCCGCACCGGGCTGCTGTACAAGTGGAGCGGCAAGTCGAGCGCCGAGCCCACCGTGCTCATGGCGCACTACGACGTCGTCCCCGTTGACGAGGAGTCGTGGGAAAAGCCCCCGTTTGAGGGCATAATCGAAAACGGAGTGCTCTGGGGACGCGGAACGCTGGACACCAAGGGCACGCTGTGCGGAGTGATGGAAGCGTCCGAGCAGCTCATCAAGGACGGCTTTGTGCCGCAAAACGACATCTACTTCTCCTTTGCGGGCGATGAGGAAATCGCGGGCGACGCGGCTCCGTCCATTGTCGCCGAGCTGGAAAAACGCGGCGTCAAACCTGCGCTCGTCGTGGACGAGGGCGGCGCGGTCGTGACCGACATCTTCCCGGGCGTCAAGGAGAAATGCGCCGTCATCGGAATCGGCGAAAAGGGCATGATGGACGTCGAGATGCTCATAAACAGCACCGGCGGACACGCAAGCGCCCCTCCCCCTCACGGACCGCTCGGCAAGCTGTCCAAGGCGGTCGTGGACATTGAGAACCACCCGTTCCCCGCACGCCTGACCCCGCCCGTCGCAAAAATGTTCGACACGCTCGGACGGCGTTCGAGCTTTGTGTTCAGACTTATTTTCGCCAATCTGTGGTGCTTTATGCCGGTGCTCAACGCGATATGCAAGAAGTCCGGCGGCGAGCTTAACGCGATGATGCGCACCACCTGCGCGGTCACCATGGCGGAGGGCTCCAAGGCGTCAAACGTGCTGCCCCCGTTCGCCAAGATAACCTGCAACCTGAGACTGGTCGGCGGCGACACCACCGAAAGCGCAATCGACTACCTCAAAAAGGTCACCGGCAACCCCGAGATAGAATTCAACATGATACACGGCATGAACCCCTCCATTTCCTCGGATACCGATTGTGCGGGCTACAAGAAGCTCGGAGCCGCCATTCGCAACACCTGGACGGGCGCGATTGTTTCCCCCTATCTCATGGTCGCCTGCTCCGACTCGCGCCATTTCTGCAAAATCTCCGACAAGGTCATGCGTTTCTCCGCCATGGAGCTGACCAAGGAGGAGCGAGCGCTCATTCACGGCAACAACGAGCGCATACCCGTTGAGAAAATCCCCACCACCGCGAAATTCTACATCCGGCTCATCAAGCAATGCTGATGCGAGCTTTCTGAAAGGTAACCGAAGATGCTTTATAAAGACGAGATAGACCGTGTACTGTGCGAAAACAATATGCACCCGCAGAGCTTCGATATGGACGCGGAGCTTCACAAGTTCAAAACGCAGTTCAAAGACGGCTTACAGCCGGGCAACGATTCATCGCTCATGATGATACCGACCTTCCTGCCCGTCGTGGATTCAATTCCCGTTAACAAAAAAATTATCACCGTCGATGCGGGCGGCACCAACTTCCGCGTCGCGCTCATCAGCTTCGACGACAAGGGAGAAATAACCGTCGAGGATTTCCGCAACTATCCCATGCCCGGCTCGAACGGCACAATAACCCGCGAAGAGTTCTTCTCGACCGTCGCCGAGTACCTGCTGCCCGTCGCCGACAAAGCGGACACGGTGGGCTACTGCTTCTCCTATCCGTCCAAAGCGCTGCCCGACCGCGACGGCGAGATAATCGCCTTTTGCAAGGAGGTCATGGTGACCGACGCCGCCGGCGCGCACATCGGCGTTGAGACCGAACGCGCGCTCAAAAAGCTGGGCGCCAAGGGCTCGCGCAAGTACACCCTTTTGAACGACACCGTCGCCGCAATGCTCGCCGCGGTGCTTGGCACGGCGCAGGGCAACTACGACGGATTCATCGGCTTCATCCTCGGCACGGGGCTCAACGCCTGCTGCTCGGTCAAGACGAGCGACATCAAGAAAATCGACATCGGCGGCTTCGGCTACGACGAGATGATAATCAATACCGAGCTTGGCATTTACAGCGGATTCCCGCAGGGCTCGGTGGACAAGGAGCTGGACGCCGCGTCTGTCAACCCCAACGACCACCTGTTCGAGAAAATGGTCAGCGGCGCGTATATGGGCAACGTTATCCTCAAGACGCTTCAGCTTTTCATCGGACGCGACGTATTCTCAAGCGTGTTTTGCTCCAACCTCGCGAAGGTCGAGGCGCTGCCGCTTCGCGACGTGGACGCCTATCTGCGCGGCGAGACCGACAACGCCCTCGGACAGCTTTCGAGCAGCGCCAACGACCTTGAGGCGCTCGGCTACATAATCGGGCTGCTCTATCTGCGCGCGGCGCAGATGGTCGCCGTTGCTTTCGCGGGCATACTCATCTGCACGGACAAGGGAGGCTCGCCCGAGCGCCCGTGCTGCGTGTGTGCGGAGGGCACGACCTTCCGCAAGTCCGAACACTTCCGCGAGATACTGGATATGCTCGTTGAGGAGTACATCGGCAAGCAGCACAACCGCTATCTTGAGTTTGTCGCAATCGAAAACGCAACGCTCGCCGGAACGGCGGTCGCGGGGCTCATCGACTGACATACATAACAAACAGCTCCGTTCCTCCTTGTCGGGAGGAACGGAGCTTTATTATTTGTATAACTTGTATTTTCGTTCCGACGCTTACAGTCCCATTTCCGGGTTGAGCGCGCGCATGGCGGCAATCGTCTTTTCGATGAGCGTGTCCAGCTCCAGTCCCATCATGTCCGCGCCCTTTTGTATCGTCTCGCGCGAGCAGCCGGCGGCGAATGCGGGGGTCTTGAATTTCTTTTTGACCGACTTGAGCTCCAAATCGTCCACACTCTTGGACGGACGCATGACGGCGACCGCGCCGATGAGTCCGGTCAGCTCGTCAATCGCAAACAGCGTTTTCTCCATGAACTGCTGCGGCTCAAACGTCGTTCCGGTCATGCCCCAGCCGTGGCTCATTGCCGAGCGGATAACGCCCTCGTCCACGCCCTCGCTCTCAAGCAGCTCGACGCCCTTGACGCAGTGCTGCTCGGGGAACTGCTCGAAATCGACGTCGTGCAGCATACCGACCGTCTGCCAGTACGCAACGTTTTCGGGGTCGTATTCCTTGGCAAATTCGCCCATTACGCCGGACACAATCTGCGCGTGACGGCGGTGGAACGACTCGGAGTTGTATTTTTCGACGATTGCTTTCGCCTCGTCGGGTGTCGGTATTTTTGCCATGATTTTATCTTCCTTTCGGTTGTATTCTTGGATAAGCGCCGTCTTTTCAGCGTGTGAGAGCCTCTTTATCGCTGCCTCGCGCCGCAGTGCCGCGCTCTTGTCCGCGCAGCGTTCGGTGTACGCGAGCTCAACGGGGCGGCGTGAGCGGGTGCATCGGGACGCGGTCCCCGCGTTGTGTGCGGCGAGCCGCTTTTGTATGTCATTGGTCCAGCCGGTGTAAAGCGAGCCGTCCGAGCAGCGCAGTATATAGCAAAAAGCGTCGGTCTTGCTTTGCGGCATTTCCCTCAGCCTCCCATGAGCGGCGCGGTGTCGATGCCCGCTTTGGCCGCCTGCGAATGCTGCAAGCGGCGCGGCACGCTGTAATGTCTGCCGTTTTTGAGAAAGTTCGCGCCGGTCTGCTTGAAATGAAACCCGCAGCCCGCGTCGTCGCACTGCGCGCGCAGCGAGAGCACCCAGTCGTAGTCGCACACCCGCGCGCCGGGACCGGATTCCCCGCCCGCCACGACGTTGCTTATCCACGGACCGAGGTATCTGCGTATGTCGATTTTCTCCAGCAGCGGCTCGCAGCAGATTATCCGCTTTTTGAGCGGCAGCTGTAAATAAATCGGCAGCCGCTCGTCCGCCCGCCTTTGGTTTTCGACGGTCACACACATGGTGACATTTGAAAAGCTGCGCTCCCAGTCCTGCGGCATGACGAGCGAAAACCGCTCGGGGCGCTTGGTAATGAACAGAAAACGCAGATCCTGCCGCTCGCGAATCATCTCCAGCGCCTGCTCGCGCCAGACGTCCGCGTCCTCAACGAGAAAGTCGGAGGAAAAGCAGGTCCACACGAGCTGACCGCCCGCGAGCTTGTAGCGTCCGTCGCGCAGCCGCCGAACGGGTAAATCGAAATCGGCGGTCTTTACCACCTCACTCGCGTCCCGTCCGTACTTTGCGTCGCCGCGATAGACATAGCAGTGCGCGCAGCCCTCGCTCTTTTTGTGGCAGCCGTGCCATGGATTCCAGTTCGCCATATTACATATTATAATTGCGGTCGATTTCGATGACGGGGTAATATGAAGGATCTATCTCGACCACCCGCGCCTCGAGCTTTTCGCGCAGCGCGTCGGTGTCCCCCTTGTATTCGCTTGGGACCGCAACGTCAAAGATGAAGTTTATGTGGTCGTGGGTCTTTACGACGCGAAGGTCGTGAATCGAAAGGGTGGAATCGAGCTCGCCCACATAGTCGATAAGCTGCTTTGCCGCGTCCGCGTCCTTTTCGCTTGCGGGGGCGACGGGGTCGAGATGTATGCACAGCTTGACGCCCAGCTTGTTCTCCGCCTCACGCTCAATATTGTCCAGCACCCCGTGCAGATACATCGGGTCGCCGTCCGCGCTCATCTCGACGTGAGCCGTCGCGAAGCGGTTGGACGGGCCGTAGGAGTGTATCATCAGGTCGTGCATACCGATTACGCCCTCGTAGCTCATAATAAGCTCGCGCAGCGAATCGACCAGCTCCTTGGTCGGAGCCTCGCCGAGCAACGGGCTCATGGTGTCGCCGATGAGCGATATGCCGGAGATGAGTATGAACACGGCGACCGCCGCGCCCACAAAACCGTCCACCTCGACGCCGGTGAAATACTGCACCAACGCGCCGACCGCAACGGCGAGCGTCGCGATGACGTCGTTGCGTGAATCCTCCATGCTTGCAAGCAGCGCGGTGGAGTTGATGTGCTTGGCGGTCTTGGAATAAAACAGCATCATCCACAGCTTGACGAGCACCGAGCCGCCGAGCACGACAAAGGTCGCGGCGGAAAAGGCAACGGGCGAGGGGGTGATTACTTTTTCGATTGACGAGCGCAGCAGCGACGCGCCGACGAGGATTATCAGCACGGCGATGAACATACCCGCCATGTATTCGACGCGCGCGTGTCCGTAGGGGTGCTCCTTGTCGGCAGGCTTCTTGGACAGCTTGAAGCCGATGAGCGTCATGACCGAAGCGCCCGCGTCGGACAGGTTGTTGACAGCGTCCGCGACGATGGAGACGCTTGCGCTGAGCACGCCGACGAGCAGCTTGAAGGCGAAAAGCAGTATATTGCAGCCCAGACCTATGAGCCCCGCGAACGAGCCGAGCCCCTCCCTTGCACCGGTCTTTCCTGCGTGCTTGCTTTCGTAAAGCTTAATTAAAAACTCGCTCATGCGCGGGTCCTCCGATTTATTGAGCTTTCAGCTCAGGCAATCCGCGAGCGCTTTTATGTACCGCTCCTTGTCGGAATAATCCATAAAGCACGCGCGCACGGAATTGATGTTCATTTGAATCAGGTCGTTACGTGTAAATCCGAGCTCGTTCACCGCAAAATCGTACTCCGCGTCCAGCGGCATTCCGGTGATTATCGGGTTGTCCGTATTGAGCGTCACGAGCAGCCCCATATCGTAAAGCTGTTTTGCAGGGTGGGTCTTGTAGCTGCCGCGCGTCTGACACTGCACGTTGCTTGTCAGACATATCTCCAGCGTCACGCCGAGCTGCTTTGCGCGCTCGCACAGCGCCTTGTCCTCAAAGATATGGTGCCCGTGACCGACGCGGCGAACGCCGAAGCGCTCGATTGCCGTGCGCACCGTTTCAAAGTCCTGCGAGTCTCCCGCATGGCAGGTGGTGTTGACCCCGCGGGCGTTGACATAATCGAACAGCTCTGCAAAATCGGACAGCGGGCATACGCCCTCCGCTCCGGCAAGGTCGAAGCCGCGCACGATGTCCGAGCGCAGCGTATCGCTCAGCCGCGCCGTCTCGAGGTTCGCTTCGCGGTTGAGCGACGCGGGTCCTATGCACATGGCGCACAGGATAACGCCGACGTACATTCCCACGCAGTCTTTCAGCCCCTCGCGCACACCGCGCTCGACGGCGTGCACCGCCTCGGACTGGCTCATTCCGTTTCTTGTGTGCAGCTGCGGGGCAAAGCGCATCTCGCACACGCGAAGCCCCTGCGCATAGCTTCTTTGCACCAGCTCGAACGCGACGGTCTCAAGCGCCTGCGCGTCCTGCAAGATGGTCGTGGGAAGCTCAAACTTGGTCAGATATTCGTTTACGCTGCGGCAGTCGGGATCGCAGACGACATACGGCGTAAGCCCCTCCACCGTGTCGGCAGGCAGCGGCACCGAGCGCTCTTTCGCCAAGCGGAACATGGTCTGCGGGCTTATCGCGCCGTCCAGGTGAAGGTGCAGGTCGGATTTTGGGAAATCGTAATTTGACATACTATTTGGCCTCCGTTGCTTATGCGGCGGGCTGTTCCGCTTCGCCTGACGCTTCGTCTGCGGGCTGCGCGGCGGTGTCGGCGGCGGGGGTTATACCCGCGTTCTTGAGCTGCTCGTCGAGCGTGTGGTTCCAAACGACGTCCGCCATCGACTTTATCTTGTCATAGCCGCGTCCGTAGCTGACGGGCATATTCGCGGCGTATTCGTCCAGCTTTGCGCTTATCCTGTCGGCGGAGACAGCTTCGTACAGCTCCGCGGGGTCTATCTGCACGCGCTTGATGATGTGGTAGCCGTAGGAGGTCTCGACAATGTCGCTGACCGCGTCCAGCTCAAGCGCGAGCGCGGCGTCCTCAAATTCTGCGACATAGCCGCTGCCCTTGGAAAGGGTATATCCGCCGGGGCTGGTCTCCTTGCCGGGGTCCTCGGAATATTCATTCATGAGCGTGTCAAAGTCCTCGCCCGCCTTTATGCGTTCGAGAAGTGACTGCGCAAGCGCGAGCTTTTCCGCCTTGTCCTGCTCGGTCGCTTCTTCGGGGAACTGAATGAGTATATGCTTTGCGCGCACTATCGCGTTTTCGTCCGCAAAGGCGTAAGCTTCCTCCTCGGTGACGTTCGTGAATTCAGGCATCGCGTAAAGCGAATCGCGGAAAGCATAAAGCAGCGTCTGGTCGAGGTAGAGCGCGCGGTAGCTTTCGGGGGTGAGGTAATGGTCGAAAAGGTCGGTTATATACTCCTCCTCGCTGCCGTAGGTCGCCTTGTTTTCGGCAAGTCCGGCGTCCAGTTCCGCTATCTGCTCGTCGCTGAGCGTGAAGTTCTGGTCCTTAGCCCACTGCAAATAGGCGTACTTGGAGACAAAGAGCTGCTCGGCGGTCTGCTTGAGCTCCTCAAACTGTTCGCCGGAGGCTATGGCATAGGATTGATTGTTCGCCGCCATGGATTCGACATAATAGACGTATTCGTCCGCGCCGACCTCGAAATCGCCGACGGTCATCACCGTGTCTCCGCGCGTGAGCGGAGTGGAATCAAACAGCGCGGTCTTGATTTTATTGAAGGTCGCGGGGAAGAAGATGTTGACGATAAGCCCTGCGAGCACAAGTATGGCGATTACAAGCAGTATGGTCAGCAGCACGTTGGTGCGCTTCTCCTTTTTCCTTTTCGCCTCGGCATCCGCATCAACGGGAGCTTCGGCAGCCTCGACTTCGGCGGCTTCGCCCTCAACGGCTTCGGCTTCGGTCGCTTCAACCTCGGCGGCTTCGCCCTCAACAGCTTCAGCTTCGGTCGCTTCAACCTCGGCGGCCTCGGTCTTTGCAGCCTCCTGCTCGACTATGGTTTCATCATTGTTGTTTATGCTTTCAGACATGACAGACTCCTTTGATTTATGAACAAACTTCGTTTGTTTTCTCAATGATATGGTTTATAATTATACCAGAATCATGCGAATATAACAATGCGTTTTTTGCGAGGGCGGCATGGACAGGACTTTGCTTTTCATAATCAATCCCCATTCGGGGCGCGCCGAAATAAAACAGCATCTGCTGGACATAATCGCGGGCTTCACCGCGCAAGGCTGGCTCGTGACGGTCAAGACGACCTCCGCGCCGGGTCAGGCGGTCGAGATAGCCCGTGAGCTCGGCGGACGGTATGACCGCGTCGTGAGCGCCGGCGGCGACGGCACGGTGAACGAAATCATAAACGGGCTTGTCGCGGGCGGTCACGACACGCCGCTGGGCATAATCCCCGCAGGCACGACCAACGATTACGCCTATACGCTCGGCATCCCCTTCGACATGGTCAAAGCGTCGGCGACGGCGGGCGGCAGCCGTATTGCGACGCTCGACCTCGGCGACTTCAACGGGCGCTGCTTTTCCTATGTCGCGGCGTTCGGGCTGTTTACCGACGTCACCTACGAGACGCCGCAGGACGCAAAAAACATTTTCGGCACGGCGGCGTATGTGCTAGAGGGCGCAAAGCGCATACTGGACGTGCGCGACTACCACATATCCATCGACCACGACTCGGGTCACACCGAGGACGACGTCATCATAGCGCTGTTTTCAAACACCGTGTCGGTGGCGGGACTCCGCACGGCGTTCGGCGACGCAAAGCTGGACGACGGACTAATCGAAATAACCCTCGTCAAGTCTCCGAAGAATCTCGGCGACATACAGAAAATCGTCAACATACTTCTCAACTTTGAGCAAATGAGCAAGGTCAAGTCGGATTTCATCCGCGTAATCACGACCACCAAGGCGCGTGTCATCTCGGCGCAGCCCATTGCGTGGACGGTGGACGGCGAAAGCGCGGGAACGTGGACAGACAGCGAAATCGGTGTGCGGCGGCTCGCGATTAACGTTGCGGTCGGCGACACCAAGGCGGTCGGCTGGCGGGAGGAAAACGTATGAAAAAGCTGCTTGCCGCGCTGCTCGCGCTTGTGCTCGTTTTCGCGGCGGTGTTCGTCCTGTTCGGCAGTCCGCTCATATACATAAACAACGCGCGGCTTCGCGGAGCGATAGCCGACACTGACAGCTCGACCGTTCGGCTCAACGAGCTGACGCCTTTCGAGTGGGACGCGCTTTACACCTTTGCGCCTTATACAAGCGTGCAGGAGATTGAGAGCGCCGTCGGGGCAAGCAGCCCCACGATAAGGCAGACGGTCAGCGAGGGCATGACGCAGCTGATTTTCGTCAAAGGCGGGGCGGTCGTCTGCGCCGTCACCGGCTATCCATCCAACGTGGGCTTTTCCGCGTCCTTTGAAAGCCCCGTGCTTTACGACGACGACGCGCAGTTTGCGCTCGAGCGCACGGACGGCGTTGCAAGGCTGTCGCTTATATAAATATAACTACATAAAAGAAGCCCGTCCGAAAGGACGGGCTTCTTTTATCTGCGGTGAAGCGAAACGCCGTGAAGCTGATGCCTCGAAAGCTGCTGCGTCAGAACGGCTGTGCTTGACGTTTCACACGGCGACGTCGGTCGATTGAGCGAAGGCGGCTCGCTACTTTGACAGCGTCACCGAATTCAGCAGCTTTTTGCGCTTCTTCCAGTCCGGCATATACCGCTCGATGAACGCATAAAACGCGCGGTCGTGCGAGCCGTTGATGTAATGGGTCAGCTCGTGCAGCACGACGTACTCGGCGCACTCGCGCGGCACGCCGATGAGCTGCAAATTGTAGTTGACTCGTCCGTCGCGCGAGTTGCACGAGCCCCAGCGCGACGTCATGCGCTTTATCGTTATCGTCGGCATCTTCACACCGTAGGGCGCAAATATCGGCAGGTACTGCCGCGTGATGTCGCTCAGGTAATCCTTCGCCGCCCTGCGCTGCCAAGCGAGCACAGCGCCCGCAAGCTGCTTTTCGTCGCTCGGGTCTTTGCAGACAATGTTGAACACACCGTCGCGCACGACTACAGAGTTCCCTGTGCCGGCGTTCACCTTGATTGGAACGCTCTTTCCGAGCAGCCGTATGCTGCCGCCGTCGCGTATGTCGTCGCACGGCGTTGTCTCTCTGCGTTCGGCGGAGCGTGCCGTCGCCTTTTCTACCCACTCGCGCCGCTCTTCGATGAACCGCACAATCTCCGCCTTGCTGACAAAATTCGGCGCGCTGACGCTCACGCCGCCGTCCGGCGCGACGCGCATACGAATGCTTTTCATCTTCTTTTTTGTTATTGCGACGTTTATATCGCCGCTTGAAAGGTGCAAAACATAATCCATGCCCTTGATTATCGCGCGCGCTTGCGAATTTGTAAAGAGCCGCCGCTTGTGTTCGTCAAGTAAAAATGTTAGCAAAAGGTCCCCGAAAAGGTTAGCACCTTG
>CAYXRE010000003.1:9194-34494 GCA_964466125.1 uncultured Oscillospiraceae bacterium | reverse complement strand
CTAGAGCGGGTGTTCAAACCTCGCCCGCACATTCTCTTTGAGTCCTGCGCGTCGGGCGGCAGCCGATTTGATTTGGGAATGCTCTGCTATTCCCCGCAGGTCTGGTCGTCGGACGACACCGACCCGATCGAGCGGCTGGAGATTCAAAAGGGACTGAGCTATTTCTATCCGCTTTCGACCATGGGCGCTCATGTTTCCGAGTCGCCGCACCAGCAGACGCTGCGCGCAACACCGCTTTCGACACGCTTCAACGTTGCGAGCTTCGGCTGTCTCGGATACGAGATGGACTTGAAGTTCCTCAACCGCGTTCAGCGCCGTGAGGTCAAAAGCCAAATCGAGTTTTACAAGGCGCACCGCCGCACGCTGCAATACGGGCGGTTTTGCCGCATAGATTACCCGAAGTCGAACAAGTATATCTGGCAGTGTACCGCAAAGGACGGCGAGGAAGCGATAAGCGGATTCTTCCAGACACAATCGGTCGCGAGCGAGGGCTTCGACTGTCTGCCGCTGCGTTCGCTTGACGAAAGCGCGCAGTACACCGTCGCCACCCATCCGCAAAGCGTCTATATAAAAGTCTTCGGAGGGCTGGTCAAGCACCTGCTGCCCGTTTCACTCAATCCCGACGGCTTTATCATAAGGACGCTCAACAAGTACTATTGTCTGACAGACTGTGTTGAAAGCTATACCGGCTGCGGTCGCGTGCTTATGAGCGGGGTGCCGCTCAATAATCAATACATGGGTACGGGGTACAACGAGCATATTAGGCTGCTGAGCGATTTCGGCTCGAACCTGTATGTTACGACAAAGAAAAAGAGTAACGAGGAGAAATAACAATGGTATCCAAGCGCAATCAAATATGCTTCGGTCTGGGCACAATAGGCCGCGACATGGTCTATTCCATCGTAAGCATGTACATGATGTTCTATCTGACCGACGTACTGCATCTGCCCAACAGCACCATGTGGTGGGTCACTGGCATAATGCTCGCCTGCCGCGTATTCGACGCGTTCAACGACCCCGTTATGGGAGTAATTGTCGATAACACCCGCACAAAATTCGGTAAGTACAAGCCGTGGATTGCCTTCGGCACAATAACTTCGGGCATATTCACCATACTGCTGTTCACCGATTTCGGCTTTGAAAACGCAAAGTACATAATCGTGTTCGGCTTTACCTATCTGTTCTGGGGCATGGCATTTACGACCAACGACATTTCCTACTGGTCGATGATGCCCTCGCTGTCCATGGATCAAAAGCAGCGCGAGAAAATTGGCGCGTTCGCGAGAATATGCGCAAACCTCGGAATGTTCTCGGTCGTTGTCGGCATTACGCCGCTGACCGAGGCGCTCGGCAACGCGTTCGGCGGACTGGAAAAGGGCTACTTCGTCTTTGCGTGCTGCGTCGTCGCGATTATGTGGATTTGCCAGTGCATAACGCTGTTCGGCGTCAAGGAAAAGAAAGACCAGTTCAAGGTCGAGGAGAGAACGACGCTCAAGGGTATGCTGACCGCCATTTTCAAAAACGACCAGCTGCTTTTCACCGCAATAGCCATGGCGTTGTTCACAATCGGTTACGATACGACCACCAGCTTCGGACAGTATTTCTTTAAGTACGCATACGGCAACATAGATATGTATTCCATCTTCGGCGCTGTGCTCGGCGTCTCGCAGATTGCCGCGCTGTCGGTATTCCCGCTGTTCAGCAAACGCTTTGACCGCAAAACGCTCTATGGTATATCGACCGTCATTGTGCTCGCGGGTTATGCGCTGTTCTTCTTCTCTCCGATGAACATGATATGGCTCGGTCTTTCCGGCGTGCTGATGTTCGTCGGTCAGGCGTTCATTCAGCTGCTCATGCTCATGTTCCTTGCGGACACGATTGAATACGGGCAGTGGAAGCTCGGCAAGCGCAACGACAGCGTCACCTTTGCGCTGCAGCCGTTCATCAACAAGCTTGGCGGCGCCGTGGCAAGCGGCATAGTCGGCGTCACCGTCATCATCTCCGGCATAAACGAAGCGGAAACCGCTGCCGACGTGACTGCGGGCGGACTGCTTACGATGAAGTTTTCCATGCTGGTCATACCGCTTATTTTCATCATTGTCGGCTATATAATTTATCGCAAGAAATACATAATCGACGCTGATATGTATAAAAAGATACTGACCGACCTTGAGGAGCGTGGCGACATCAAAAGGACGGACGACGTTGAAAAATAACGAAACTGTTTTCGAGGACGAAAAGCTGACTGTTGACCTTTCGCAGCTCGAAAGCGTCGGAAACAAGCTGCGTGAAAACGTTGCGCAGCTTCGAGCGGCGTATGATTCCCTCGATGAGGACGGCAAAAAGACGCTGCGCGGCAAGCAGCTTTTCGAGATACTGGATTACTTTGAAAACTGCGGACTGTTCACGCGGTATGCCGCGAAGGAATACCGCATTGCACAGTCGCGCTCCCATGCGCGATTTTCCAAGCTGGGGTAGGCTATGGACATACAAAAGACAAACGATGTAAAAACTCTGACGGCGAAAACGCTCAGCGAATGCGCCGCCATGGTAAACGGACTCAAGGCGAGCTGGAGCGGCGAGGCGGCAAAGGCTTTTTTTGCAAACTACGATAAATTTGCAAAGACCAAGCTCAGCCGCTACATCAACTCGATAACAAAATGACGGACAACAAGGAAGAAGTATTGACAAACGGCGAATTTTGGGTGAGCGACCCGACGGCGAGAAAATGCGCGCTGCTGTGTACGCTTATGTACTTTGTATTTGATGTTTGCGACGGACGCGACAGTGTCGCACAGGCGCTTCGCAACATTGAGGCGAACGGACACGACCACGGCTATATGAAAGCGACGCAGAACATGAAGCGCCGTTTTGACGCCATACTGGACGTGATTTCCCGCGAGCGCGAGCTGTGCGCCATGGTCATAGACGACCAGACATGGAACGACGGCTACGACCGCCGCGGGCTGAACGCGTGTACTTTCACAGACGTTATGAGCGGGGAAGTGTACGCCGTGTTTCGCGGCACCGGCGCGGGCGAGTGGAACGACAACGGTGTGGCGCTCTCGGGGCTGCCGCAGATAAACGCATATGTTTCCTGCGGCGCAAACGGCAAACCGAACGCCGTGCGAATGAGCGAGGACTACCTCAGCGAGCAGCAAGCGCAGGCGGTAAACTGGTTTGAAAGCGTACGCGCCAAGAAAAGATTTACAAAAAGCAGCCGCGTATATGTCTGCGGTCATTCAAAGGGCGGCAACAAGGCACAGACGGTAGCCATGCTCTGCGAGGGCATAGACCGCGCATATTCCTTTAACGGTCAGGGCTTTTCTCCGGAAGCGCTTGATTATTTCAAGCGACTGCTCGCAGAGAGCTATGAGCAGCGTCGCGCGGGCATATTCGCGATAAACGGCTGCGACGACTTTGTGCATCCGCTCGGCGACGCATTGATTTGCGAGCAAAACTCCGTTGAGCTTGAGCTGAACAACGTAAACGAACTTCAGGACCTGCACGCGCCCTATTCCGTCTTTTCCGACGACGGCTCCTTTATGCCGTGCGCAAAGTCGGGTTCGGTCGCGCGAACCTCGCTGAATCTTTGGAACGAGCTGCGGGAGAGCAACAACCGCTCGGCGTGCGCTGTTTCCGCCATGAGCGCCTGCGAGCGCATACTCGGCAACAACACGCCGATAAACGGCGAATATATCGGAATTCGCGACCTTTGCGTCGGCGCGCTCACCTCGGCGCTCACACTGTTCAAGGCGCTCGGTGAAACGGCGGGAGATAACGTGTCGCTTTCCAAGGGCGGCAGGGCGCTTTCATACATCACGGACTTTTTCAAAAAACTCGGACAGCCTTTCAAGCGAGCAGACGAGAGCGGCGAGCAGCTGCAAAGCCGAATGCTCAATATGCGCAAAATCGCGATAGGTGTGAACGAGCCGAGGCTTGAAATCAATTTTTCACAAGTAAGCCGCGCTCAAGAGCAGCTGGAGCGTTCGCTTGAGGATGCACAGAACGCGGACTTGCCGAAGGCGGAGCAAACGGCACGGCAGATAGCGGCGGCGCTTGAGGAAACACGCGTGGACTTTACGTTTGCCGAGAGCCGCACGCGACAGATAGGCGAACTTCTGTTCGCGGAATACGGGGAATCCTTATGGGCAAAACTGAAAAGAAGACTGACGCGCAGCTGAACGTATCAAAGCAGCTCGCGCAAACGCGGGATTTGCTTGCGAGCGCAAGTAAAGGAACCGGAATGTCGCGCTGCGTCAAGCTGTTGGACAGATGCATAAAGAATATCGTGAAGGACGAACAGGCGGCGGACGGAGAAAACTGAACCGCCGAAATCGGAGGTAAGACGTATGACGGCAAAATCGAGCGGCGCGAGCGTTAGAAAGACGATTATCGGCGCGCTCGTGTGTGTCGCGGCGGTAGTGCTGGTTGTGCTAATCGGCATAACCGTCAGCAGGGCGCTGTCCGAAAAGGACAGACCCGTGGTTTACATGAAGGACTCGAGCGTTTTGGTGTACGACGGAAAGGAAAGCTTCGTTGTGCGCAAGGTGGACGATTCGGACGCTTATGTCGGGATAGTATGCGCGAAAAAGCAGCCGGAGCGCTTTGTTTTCGCAAATGCCGCTGCAACCGAAGGCGCTGCGGCAAAGGGATTGAGCTATACCGACGGCAAGACGGATTATATCTCGCTTACCAATGACGACGCCGCGCTTTACGGAATCAACGAGCAGGGAACGCGGGTGTTCTGGCAAAACTCTCTCGGCGCGCTGTACTGGCACGACCTTTCGACAAGCAGAAAGCTCAGCGACTTTGTCAGCAACTTTGCGTTCAACGACGACATGAGCGGATGTGTGTTTGTTGAGCGCGACGGCACGGCATATTATCAAAAGCTCGACGAAAAGGAAGCTGAAAAGGTAAAGATAGCCGAGCGCATAAGTAATATCGAATACTACAAAACGGACGACGTGTTTTTCACGCTTGCAGGCTCTGCTGACACGAGCGAGCTTGTGTATTACAACACCAAGTCAGGCAAGTCGCAAAGCTATGACGACTGCGCACTGAGCTTTTACTACCCCGACTCGCAGGGCTTCTATTTCTTCCTCAATACCGCCGAGCCTTCAGCAAAGGTAATCGACCTTAAGGCGGACGAGGACGCTAAATGGGCGGTCAAAAACGGCGAGATAACCGAATACGGCTATCCGACCGGCAATTGGTATTATTGGTACGATTTCAATATTTCGAAAAATACCAGCGAAGTAAAAGGAGATTTGAGCTCCATGACGCTCGAGGCGTATCACGAGTATTCCGCGCGTGTCGCGGTGCGCGATATGCTCAGCGAGATTTCGAAGAAAATGCTCATGGAGGCGTGGTACTTCGACGGCTCAAAGGCGCAAAGGGCGGCGAGCGAAGTTATCGCGGTCGAGTCCGCGAGCAGTATCTATAACGACGCCTCTCCGATACTGCTGTCGATAACAAACGGCACTCGGGCGGTGTTCGATGTGCAGACGCTCGCCACGCAGCTTATCGGCGACGTCAAGGCAGCGCAGTTCGTTGAAGCGGACGACACGATTCGCACGGATGTTACCTTTCTTGCCGAAGACCCCGCGCGTGCGCGTTACGACGCATACGCGGCGCTCAGCGGATATGTAAACAAATCCATGAATTACGCTATAATGGAAAAAGGAAGCGTGCGCGATACCCATGTCGGCGCGTCCGAGCTTGCTTCGGATTCCGCGACGCCGTTTTTTGTGCTCAATATCTCCGCAAACGCCTCCGATTTCTTTATGACCGCCGCAGAATACGCCTCAGACGCTTCGACGCTCTACACCAAGCCCGCACGCGCAGGCGCAGTCCCAAACAAGCTCAGCGAGAGCGCATACGCGAGTATTTCCACTCGCTGGGGCTATATTTATATGGACGGCTCACACAGTGACTATACTGTTTCGCTACACTCCTCCTCCGGCGCGTCCGATTCCGGTGTTGCGCCCGAGACGGTCTGCGCAGACAAGACCTCGGACAGCGTTTACTACCTGAAAGACTTTAACGGTCACGACGGCGAGCTGTGGATGCTTTCGGGCAGCAAGACGAAGAAGATATGCGACGGGGTTTATTACTATGTGCCGCTCAATTCCGGGCGCATAATGGTAATGCGAAACTTCAACGAGGTCACGAGGACCGGCGAACTGTATGTGTACGGCAAGGACGGAAAAGGCGAATGTGTCGATACCGGCGTCTCAAAGATACTCAGCGAAATGAACGCCGAAGAATACTATATTTTTGCTTAAAAGGAGTACAACATGAAAACAAAACGTTTCAGCGCAATTCTTATGTGTCTCATTCTTTCTCTGGTGATGTGCGTATTCTGCTCTTGCGCTACGCCGTCGGCGCAGAGTGACCCGTCAACTCCCGAGCCCGCTCCCTCGCAGGAGCCCGCATCCGAGCCCGAAGCAAAGCCCGTCCAACCGACCGATGCGGAAATAGAAGCGCTTTATAAAAAAGCGGACGAAGCCTATATGTGGTTTGATATGGGCAGCTGCCCAGTCGCAGAAGGGGAAAGATATTCGGCCGATGACGTTCATACCTATGCGCTTGCAGACAACGGTTTTTCCAGTACCGACGAGCTGCGTGCATACTTGAACACTCTTTTTTCCTCTGAGCTTACCGATAAGCTGATGTCGGGCGAGAATCCGACTTTTATCGACCACGACGGCAAGCTATATGTCGCGGAAGCGGCGCGCGGCGCCAACATTCTCGCTGGAGACACCCGCTATGAAGTCGTCCGCGAGGATGAGAGGGTAATCTACCGTGTATCCGTTGACCAGCTTGAGGAGCCGGACAGCGACAAGGTCGTGTCGGTCGAGACCTACGATATGGTGTTGCAAAACACCGATGCGGGATGGGTATTCACCGAGTTTTCGGCGACAAGATAACAGCCAATTATGAATAATCATTAAAAATTCGCCGAAGTTTTGAAATTTATTGATAAGTATGCTACAATAAATCAAAGAATGAACTCAAAATCTGTACAAGAGGTGTGTTATGGGAAAATTCGTAATCAGTAAGTCGCGCGGCAACAGCTATTACTTTTCCCTTAAAGCAGGGAACGGCGAGATAATTGCCAAGAGCGAAACCTATTCGTCACTTGACGGGTGCAAAAACGGAATAGCAAGCGTTATCAAGAACAGTGCCGCCGATACCGAGGACCAGACTGTCAGCGGTTTCGAGAAGCTCAAGAACCCAAAGTACGAGATTTTTGCGGACAAAAAGGGCGAGTTCCGTTTTCGCTTAAAAGCGGCAAACGGGGAAGTAATCGCTAGCAGCGAGGGCTATACTGCAAAATCGAGCTGCAAGAACGGCATTGAATCCGTGAAGAAAAATGCCAAGGATTCCGAAACGGTGGTAGTCGAATAGATTTGTTCGGGATTCTCAAAATTGCGGTTGACATTGCGCCGTCGGTCGAATATAATAACCGAGTTAATTGGGAGTAGTTGTATGCGTTGTCAACAGTCCCCTGCGATGAGCAGTGGCAGCGCACTTTCTTATGAAAGAACGAGACATTTAACGTCGTAAGACGTTGAATGTCTCTTTTCTATTATTCTGTTCGGAGGTAAATATGGACGGACTTTGGCTGACCGTGGCACTGCTGGCACTGAGCATAGTATTGATTGTAAAGGGCGGGGATTTCTTTGTGGACGCCGCGACGTGGATTGCCGAGGTTGCGGGAATACCCAAATTCATAATCGGCGCGACCATCGTCAGCTTGGCGACGACGCTGCCCGAAATCATCGTTTCTCTGCTGTCCGCTTCGCAAGGCAAGGTTGACATGGCGGCGGGCAACGCGATTGGCTCGGTGACGGTCAATATCGGCATCATCATGGGAATCTCGATTCTGTTTATGCCCTCCGTGGTAAAAATGTCGGATTTTCGCAATAAAGCGCTGCTTATGGCTGCCGGGTGCATGGTACTGCTCGTGTTTTCGCTCGGCGGGGAACTCACATTGCCTGCTTGTGCGGTGTCCATGCTTATATTCCTGCTGTTCATGGCGGACAACATTCGTTCAGCAAAGCTCGCACAGCAAAACGTCACGGAAGAAAAACCGAAATCCGACAAAAGAACGACAATTGTCAATATCATCAAATTCATACTCGGAACTGCGGGCATAGCAGGCGGCGCGCAGCTGCTGGTGGACAACGCGAGCATACTCGCACGGCTTGCGGGAGTGCCCGAGCGCATAATCGCCGTAACGATTGTCGCCATAGGTACCTCGCTGCCCGAGCTGGTAACCACCATAACCGCAATATCGAAAAAGCAGTCCTCGCTTTCAATCGGTAACATTGTGGGCGCGAACGTCATCGACCTTGCGCTTATTCTGCCGCTGTGTGCTTTCATCTCCGGCGGTTCGCTGCCCGTCTCTCAGGCTACTTACAGCTTTGACCTGCCCGTATGCTTGGGAATAATCGCAATCGCGATAATTCCGGTATTCATTAAAAAGAAGTTCATGCGCTGGCAGGGAGTCGCGCTCGTGTGCGGCTATCTTGCATATATAGTTTACAGCTGCGTGTGCATGGCATAACACAGTTTAAGCGCTCCGAAGCGGTAACGCTTCGGAGCGCTTAAACTTATCCTTAGCTGTTTCACTTTGTGTTGACAAAAGCTCATATATAGAGTATAATCCTTACTTGTAAAGCACAACAGCTTTACAACAAAGCATTGCGGAACGGGGATGTGGATATGGCGAAAGACCTTGAGCTTGCGTATCTTATCGACGCGTATTCCCCTGTGCTGACACAAAAACAGCAGGAGGTCATCGAGCTGTATTACTCGGACGACCTTTCACTGTCCGAAATCGCGCTCAACAGCGGAATCTCGCGGCAGGGCGTTCGGGACTCGATAAAGCGCGCGGAGGCGGTCATGCTCGAGCTTGAGGATAAGCTCGGATATGCGGCGCTGCTGCGGACGCTCAACGAGAAACTGGAAAAGATTCGCTCAAGCGCAAAAAACATACTCATACAAAACGAACTGCTTGATTATTCGGAAAAAATCAAAGCGTCCGCCGACGAGATAATCGCCGTCGTGGACGAAATCGAAAACGATTGAGGAAGCTATGGCATTCGACAGTCTTACGCAGCGGCTCAGCGGTGTTTTCTCCAAGCTAAAGCTCCGCGGAAAGCTGAACGAAAAGGATATAAAGGACGCAATGCGCGAGGTTCGCATCGCGCTGCTTGAGGCGGACGTCAACTACAAGGTCGCAAAGGACTTTGTGGCAAACGTCTCGGAAAAGGCGCTCGGCGAGGTGGTCATGAAAAGCCTCACTCCCGCGCAGATGGTCATCAAGATTGTCAACGAGGAGCTTATCGCTCTCATGGGCTCGGGCGCAAAGGAGATAAAGCTCAACTCCAAGCCCCCGACGGTCATCATGATGTGCGGACTTCAAGGCTCCGGCAAGACCACCCACGCCGCAAAGCTCGCGCGCATGTATAAAAAGGAAGGTCATCGACCGCTGCTGGTCGCGTGCGACGTATATCGCCCCGCGGCAATCGAGCAGCTGGAAATAATGGGTGAGACCGCCGAAGCATCGGTGTTTGAGCTCGGGCAGGACGACCCCGTAAAGATTGCGAAGAAAGCGGTCGCTCACGCGAAGGACTACGGCAACGACATAGTTATTCTCGATACCGCCGGACGGCTGCACATCGACGAGCAGCTCATGCGCGAGCTTGAGGGAATCAAGGACACGGTGGACGTCGACGAGACGCTGCTGGTCGTCGATTCCATGACCGGTCAGGACGCGGTGAACGTCGCGCAGAAATTCAACGAGGACATCGGTGTTGACGGCATAATCATCACCAAGCTGGACGGCGACACGCGCGGCGGCGCGGCTCTTTCGGTTTTGAGCGTCACGGGCAAGCCGATAAAGTTTGCGGGAATCGGCGAGAAGATAGATGATCTCGAGGTGTTCCACCCCGAGCGCATGGCTTCGCGGATACTCGGCATGGGCGACATGCTCACGCTCATTGAAAAGGCTGAACAGACCATTGACATGGAAAAGGCGGAGAAGCTCGCCAAGAAGATGGGCAAGGGACTGGACATGAACGACCTGCTCGACCAGTTCTCTCAGCTTCGCAAGATGGGCAATTTGCAGCAGATAGCCTCTATGATGGGAACCAACATTCCCGAGGAAGCGCTGGACGAGAAGTCCTTCAAGCGCACCGAGGCGATTATCTTTTCCATGACCGTCGCCGAGCGCTCCAAGCCGGCGCTCATCGACGCAAAGCGCAAGCGCCGCATTGCAGCGGGCAGCGGAACGCGCGTCGAGGATGTGAACCGCCTGCTGCGGCAGTTCGAGCAGGTAAACAAGCTGATGAAACAGATGAATAAAAAGGGCAGGCACAAGGGAATGCAGCTTCCCGGACGTCAGATGCCGCTCGGCTTTTGATTATTAACCGACTAGAGCTTCGGTAGTAATAAATTATAATAAACATATTTCGGAGGAACAGAAAAATGGCAGTAAAAATCAGACTGCGCAGACTCGGAGCAAAGAAACAGCCCTTCTATCGCATAGTTGTTGCGGACAGCAGATTCCCGCGCGACGGTCGCTTCATCGAGGAAATCGGTTACTACGACCCCACCAAGACCCCCATCGTCGTCAAGGTTGACGCGGACAAGGCGAAGCAGTGGATAAGCAACGGCGCACAGCCCACCGATACCGTTCGCGCACTTCTCAAGAAGAACAATATCATCTGAGGAGATTAAAATGAAGGAACTTCTCGAGTACATCGCCCGCGGACTTGTCGAGGACAAGGACTCCGTTAAGGTGAGCGTCGACGAGCCCAACGAGGAAGGCGTAATCGTCTTTCATCTTTCGGTCGCTGAATCCGATATGGGTCGCGTGATTGGCAAGCAGGGTCGCATCGCCAAGGCGATTCGCACCGTTATGCGCTCTGCCGCGAGTCGCGCGAACGAAAAGATAATGGTCGAAATAGAAGACTGACATTTCGGGCGGAGAGTTATCTCCGCCCTTAAAACTGTACGGAGTTAAAATGAAGCAGTATCTTGAAGCCGGCAAGGCGGTCTCGACGCACGGCGTGCGCGGCGAGCTGAGGTTCTATCCGTGGGTTGACAACGCGCAGACGCTGTGCGGAATCAAAAAGCTGTATCTGGACGCGGCGGGGAAAGTCTCCGTCGAGGTCGAGATTCGTGCGCAAAAGAATATGAACCTGCTCAAGCTGCGCGGGGTGGACAGCATCGAGGACGCAAGGAAGTATATCGAGCGAACTTTTTATTTTGACCGCGACGACGTCGAGCTTGCACCCGGGGCTTTTTTCGTCAGCGATTTGCTCGGTGCGGGCGTTATAAATGCCGACACGGGTGAGACTGTCGGGCGGCTGCGCGACGTGGTGTCCAACGGCGTTCAGGACATCTATGAAATCGAGCTTTCGGACGGCACGGTCCGTCTGGTGCCCGCCGTGCCCGCGTTCGTGCAAAGTGCAGATGCGCAAAAGGGCGAGATAGTTATCAAGCCGATAAGGGGGCTGCTGAGCGATGAGGATTGACATACTCACGCTGTTTCCCGATATGTGCCGCTCATACCTCGGCGAAAGCATAATCGGCAGGGCGATAAACGCGGGCAAGCTGGAAATCGAGTGCCACAACATACGGGATTACACGCTCAACAAACAAAAGCAGGTGGACGACGCTCCCTACGGCGGCGGGCAGGGCATGATATTGAATGCCCAGCCGGTCTACGACTGCTTCATGGCGGTTTGCTCCATGGTCAAGACCCGCCCGCATCTCGTGTATATGTCTCCCGCGGGAAAGACGCTTGACCAAGCCAAGGTGCGCGAGCTTGCGGCGTACGACAATCTTGCGATTCTCTGCGGGCATTACGAGGGCGTGGACGAGCGGGTGATTGAGGAGATTGTGGACGAGGAAATCTCGATAGGGGATTTTGTTGTGACCGGCGGAGAGCTGCCCGCACTGATGCTAAGCGACGCAATAGCGCGCATGTGCGACGGCGTGCTTTCGGAAAAAGCGGGCTATGAGGATGAGAGCCATTACTCGGGGCTGCTTGAGTATCCGCAGTACACACGCCCGGAGGAATGGAGAGGGCGCGTCGTGCCGGAGATACTTCGTTCGGGTCATCACGCGAATATTGAGAAATGGAAGCGCGAGCAGTCGATTGAGCGCACAAAACAGCGCCGACCTGATATGTGGGAACGCTTTGAAAAAGGAAATTAACAAGTTTTCAACAATGGAAAATGTATATTCTGCTGTTGATGTTGAAAACTTAAAGTGCAAAATGCACAAACAAACACGAAATTACAGCTCCCAATATGGACGAGTGATAGAAATCGTTTCCGGTAATTCGAGTTTTGTTGACCTTGGGCAAAAGGTTGATATAATAAGTACATAGTGTAAATAAGAAATTCCATTCAACATAAACGGAGTGTAAAAGTAATGTTTGTCAAAGACGCAATGGTCGAAAATCAGGTCGGTCTTCATGCGCGACCGGCAACCTTCTTTATCCAGAAAGCCAACGAGTACAAGTCCTCCATATGGGTTGAAAAGGAAGAGCGTCGCGTTAACGCGAAGAGCCTTCTCGGAGTTCTCTCGCTGGGTATCGTCGGCGGCACCTCAATTCGCATAATCGCGGACGGAACGGACGAGCAGCAGGCGGTCGAAGGACTTGTCAAGCTCATAAATTCCGGTTTTAACGAGTAAAGCCAAAATACTGCGCCGCCGCAAGGCGGCGCTGTTTTTCTGTTCGGAGAAAAAAGATGAATCTGGACGAACTGTACAAAAAGGCGTCCTCGCTGCCGCTGCAGCCGGGCTGCTATATAATGCGCAACAAAAACTCGGAGATAATATATATCGGCAAGGCAAAGCGCCTTCGGCTTCGGGTGCAAAGCTATTTCCGCCCGGGCGCGAATCATTACGGCAAGGTCGCGAAGATGGTCTCGCTCGTTAACGACTTCGACGTCATTCAAACGGACAGCGAGTTTGAAGCGCTGGTGCTCGAATGCTCGCTCATTAAGCAGAATATGCCCAAGTACAACATACTGCTCAAGGATGACAAGGGGTTCAGCTATATCAAGGTATCGGACGAGCCTTTTCCGAGAATAACGGTCGAGTTGCAAAAGCGGGACGACGGCGCAAGATACATCGGACCGTACATCAGCCCGTTCGGCATCAAGTCAATGGTCGAAAGCGCGGTGCTTGCTTTCCGTCTGCCGACCTGTGCGCGGCGCTTTCCGCAGAGCTTCGGTAAGGAGCGACCGTGCCTTAACGCGCACATCGGGCGTTGCATGGCGCTGTGCGAGGGCAAAATAAGTGAGCAGGATTACAAAAAGACCGTAGACGACGCATTAACGCTGATAACCAAGGGTACCGACGAGATACTGCGCTCGCTAAGGACTGATATGCTCGCGGCAAGCGAGGCTATGGAGTACGAAAAGGCGGCGCGCATACGCGATTCGATAAACGCCATTGAAAAAGCAATAGTCGGGCAAAAGGTCATCAAGGAACACGAAGACGAAGAAATGGACGTCTTTGCGTTTTGCGCGGACGAACACAACATCTGCGCGGTGGTGCTGAAGTTCCGAGAGGGAAAGCTGTGCGACAAGGATGAGCAGATGCTGCGGGAAACGCACGACCTGGAGGAAACGCGCGAGGAATTCATGACCCACTATTACCTTTCCTCCCACAGCGTTCCGCGCAAGATACTGTGCGATTCTCCGTTTGAGTCCATGCAGCCGCTTGAGCAGCTGCTCACACAGCAGCAGGGGCACAAGATTAGCATACTTGTTCCCAAGCGCGGAGAAAACCACGCGCTTGCGGCGATGGCGTATAACAACGCCTTTGACCGTCTGAAACGGGAGGCGGGACGCAAGAACCGCGACGAGGTCGCGCTCGGCGAGCTTGCCAATTTGCTCGGACTGCAAAGCGCCCCCGCGTACATTGAGGCGTACGATATATCCAACTACGGCGACGAGGCGGTCGCCGGCTTGGTCGTGTTTCAAAACGGGCTTCCCAAGCGCAGCGAGTACAAGCGCTTCATCATCAAGACAGTGGACGGCGTGGACGACTACGCTTCCATGACCGAGGCGCTTACAAGAAGGGTAAAGCGCTATACCGACAAGACGAGCAGTTGGTTTTCAAGGAAACCCGATTTAATTTTGCTCGACGGCGGAAAGGGACACGTTTCGGTGATTAGCGAGGCGCTTGCGGGCACCGATTTTGCCGACGTGCCGCTGTTCGGCATGGTCAAGGACGACAAGCACCGCACGCGGGGAATCGTCTCAAAGGACGGCGAGCTTTCGGTGTCCATGCATAAGAACGCGTTTTCCCTCATAACAAAAATACAGGATGAGACGCACAACTTCACAGTCGATTATCAGCGCACCCGCCACAGCAAAAACGCGTTTCGTTCGTCGCTGCTCGATATACCCGGAGTGGGCGAGAAGCGTGCAAAATCGCTGCTTCGGCACTTCAAAACGATTGAGAATATTAAGAAGGCTTCGCTTGAGGAATTGTGCGACGCTCCGCAGATGAGCCAGACCAGCGCGAAGGCGGTATTCGAGCATTTCCGCACTTGACAACGGTGTGGCGTTATTCGATAATTAACTTAAGTAAACGGCGTTGCCGGAAAGTTCGCAGAGGTGAAAATATGAGAGTAATAACCGGCAGCGCAAGAGGAAAAAAGCTCGAAACGCTTGAGGGCACGCAGGTAATACGTCCGACATCGGACGGGGTCAAGGAAGCAATGTTCTCCGCCGTACAGTTCTTTATTCCGGGCGCGCGGGTGCTTGATATGTTCGCGGGCTGCGGACAGCTGGGCATCGAAGCGCTCAGCTGCGGCGCGAGTCTTTGCGTGTTCGTAGACATAAGCCGCGAATCCGCGGCGGTCGTGATTCGCAACCTCAAGTCGGTCGGAATGTTTTCCCAAGCCCGCGTCATAACGGGTGATTCAATAAAGTACGCAAAGGGCGCGAAGGACAGCTTTGATATTATAATTATCGACCCGCCGTATCGAATGGGGCTTGCGCAGCAGGCGGTCGAGTGCGCGTCCGCCATTGCAAGCGAAGGCGCGAGAGTGATATGCGAGACCGAGTTCGGCTGCGAAATGCCTCAGCAGGCGGGCGAGCTGGAGCTTGTCAAAAAGTATAAGCACGGAAAAACGGCGCTTTGGCTTTACAAAAAGCCCTCGCCGGACGATACGGAAACGACGGGAGCTGAGGAATGATGAGAATTGCGGTGTGCCCGGGCAGCTTTGACCCGATAACAAAAGGACATCTGGACATTATCAATCGCGCTTCCAAGCTGTTCGACAAGGTCATTGTCGTTGTTTTGGAAAATCCGGCGAAATCACCGACCTTTTCAGTAAACGAACGGCTGGGTTTTATCCACCGTGTTCTTGAGCCGTTTGACAACGTCGAATACGATACCTACGACGGTCTGCTCGCGGAGTATGTCAAAAAGGTCGGTGCATGCGCAATCGTCAAGGGACTTCGGGCGGTGTCCGACTTTGAGTATGAGTTTCAGATGGATTTGATAAACAAGCAGCTCAACCCCGAGTTTGAGACGGTTTTTCTCAACACGGCGCAGGATTATCTGTATTTGAGTTCGAGCATCGTCAAGCAGGTGGCGATGTTCAACGGCGATATTTCCAAGTTCATACCCGAGGAAATTCGGGAAGATATAGTCAAACGACTTTGCGGGGAGGATTGAATATGTCCATAGACAAGGATTTAGACAAGCTGGACGATATGCTCGAGGAGGCGTGGAATCTGCCGCTTATGGCAAACAAGCGGATGATTGATTTCCAGAAGGTTCGCGACATAATCGACGATATTCGCCTTCATCTGCCGCAGGAGATAAAAAGCGCAAAAGCTGTCGTTTCCGACCGCGAACAGATAATCGCGGACGCCCGCAGAGAGGCGGAGGAGATAGTCAAACGCGCCGAGAACCGCGCTCGTCAGCTTATCTCCGAGGAGGAGATTTACAAGGAAGCGCAGGCAAAGGCGACGCAGCACGTCAACGAGTCGGTTTCCAAGTCCCGTGAGATTGAGCGCGCCGCGCTGGACTTTTCGGAAAATTCACTGAAAAAGAGCGAGGACGCTCTTGTGCTCGCATTAAACGAAATCAAGTCTACCCGCCTTGCGCTGCGTTCGAAATCCAAAGGACGCGCCGCTTCGCAGGGAAAATAAGCAACGCTGCTTTAACGCAAATCCCGCATACCCGACGACGGTCTGCGGGATTTGTTTTGCCCGCCCGCCTTTTGGCGCGATTACGCGCGCACGCGCGTTTTGAGCGAATCGGCAGGCTTTCGGACGGAGTTTTAATTGCCTTATGTATATTTACTTTGTGAATTATATAAGGTAAAATAACAATAAATCAGCCTTCGGGAAAAATGAAAGGCGAATACAATGCTGAAATACAACAGGATACTTATTAAGCTCAGCGGCGAGGCACTCGCGGGAGACGACCAGCGAGGACTCAACTTTGATACCGTGCTTTCCATCTGCTCGGCTATCAAGTCTACAAAGGAGCTCGGAGCGGAGATTGCGATTGTCGTCGGGGGCGGAAACTTCTGGCGCGGACGCGACAATCTGCAAATGGAACGCACGAGAGCCGACCACATGGGTATGCTTGCGACAGTCATGAACTCGCTTGCGATTGCGGACGCTCTCGAAAAGCAGGACGTGCCGGTGCGCGTGATGACCGCGCTTCCCATGCAGCAGGTCGCCGAGCCGTACATCCGCAACCGTGCGATTAGGCATCTGGAAAAGGGCAGAGTTATCATTCTCGCGTGCGGCACGGGAAATCCCTTCTTCTCGACCGATACCGCCGCAGCGCTTCGCGCAGCGGAGATAAACGCCGACATCATCTTCAAGGCGACGCTGGTAGACGGCGTGTACGACAAGGACCCCCACAAGTATCCCGACGCGGTAAAGTATTCCACTCTTTCTTTCTCACGCGTTTTAAACGACGGACTCATGGTCATCGACAGCACTGCGGCGAGTATGTGCCGCGACAACAAGATACCCATTCTTGTGTTCGATTTGAAGAACGACCCCCAGAACATGGTCAAAGCGGTTTTGGGTGAGGATATTGGAACAATTATCGAGGAGGCATAAAAATGAACGAGTATGTGGTACCCTTCAACGAAAAGATGGACAAGACGCTGAGCTATCTCAAGGCAGACCTTGCCGCCGTTCGCGCGGGCAGAGCCAACCCCGCCGTTCTCGACAAGATTTCCGTGGACTACTACGGTACGCCGACCGCCATTAACCAGATGGCAGCCGTAGCCGTCACCGAAGCGCGCGTGCTCACCATTACACCGTGGGACGCCTCGGCGCTCAAGCTCATCGAAAAAGCCATCCAGATTTCCGACATCGGCATAAACCCGACCAACGACGGCAAGTCCCTTCGCATAGCCTTCCCGCAGCTCACCGAGGAGCGCAGAAAGGATCTTTGCAAGCAGATTCGCAAAATGGGCGAGGACTCCAAGGTAGCCGTACGCTCGATACGCCGCGACGCGCTCGAAAAGTTTAAGGCGCTTAAAAAGACGAGCGAGATAACCGAGGATGACCTCAAATCACTTGAGACCGAGACACAGAAGCTCACTGATAAAAAATGCGCCGACATCGACGAGATGATAAAGAATAAAGAGAAAGAGATACTCGAAATATAATGTCGGATACAAGCGCAAACGCGACGCCCGCACACATAGGAATAATCATGGACGGAAACGGCAGATGGGCGAAAAAACGCGGTCTGCCGCGTTCCGCCGGTCATGTGCGGGGCGCCGAGGTGTTTCAGACGATTACGCGCCACTGCCAGAAGCTCGGCATAAAGGCGCTTACCGTCTACGCTTTTTCGACCGAGAACTGGTCGCGCCCGCAAAGCGAGGTCAACTCGATTATGAGTCTGCTTCGCAAGTACTTCAAGGACGCGTTCGGCTTTATGGACGAGAACATCAAAATCAAGTTCATCGGCGAGAAGGAACATCTGGACGACGACATCATAAAAGAAATGGCGCATATCGAGCAGGTGTCCGAGAACAACGACGGGCTCTTTTTGAACATCGCGCTCAACTACGGCGGCAGAGACGAGATTGTGCATGCGGCTCGCGAGGCGGCGGCGGACGTGAAGAGCGGACGCATAAATGCAGACGATATTGACGAAAGCTATATTGCAAGCAAAATGTACACCGCCGGTCAGCCAGAGGTCGACATGATACTTCGTCCGAGCGGCGAGGAGCGAATATCCAACTTTATGCTCTGGCAGTGCGCATACAGCGAGTTTGTGTACATGGACACGCTATGGCCGGATTTCACCCCCGAGCTGCTGGACAAAGCCATCGAAGAATACTCAAAGCGTAAACGTCGCTTCGGCGGCGTCGGAGAGTAATGGCGGGCTTTTGACCCGCCATATCATTTTTATTCCGAGGTCAAGATGAAAAAGAGACTAATATCCGTTTCGGTCGCGCTGCTGCTGCTCGCGTCGGTGCTGTATTTTTTCGACAGCGTCTTTGTGAACATCATTTTCAGCCTGATTGGCGTGTTGTGTGTTTATGAGGCGGCACGCGCGCTCAAGTTAAAATATATACCGCTGTTCGTATGCATTTTCTCGGCATGGCACATACTCTATATGTTCATTGATATAAAGGCGATATACTATGTGTATCTCGCGCTGTTTGCAGCGTTCGCGCTTTGTATGCTCGGCGCGGACCAGCACATTCCGTTCAAGGACGGAGCGGGATTCTTCGCGGTGTTTTGTATGATGTCGCTCGGCTTTAAGGCGATGCTTGGCATTCGCGCGCTCGCGCCGAGTAAAGCGGACGGCGTGTTTATGCTCTTTGCGGCGCTCGCGCTCGGGTGGATTTGCGACACCTTTGCGTTTATATGCGGTCACGCCTTCGGCAAGAAAAAAATGTGCCCCGCCATAAGCCCGAACAAGACGATAGCCGGCGGTATCGGCGGCGTCCTCGGCACTATGGTATTCAACACGGCACTATTTGCGATTTATGCGTGCAACTGCGCTCAAAGCTCGTTGTTTTACGGCAAGACTTCGATACTGCAGCTGGCGTTCTATGCGGTTATGGGTCTGTTTGGCGCGGCAGTCGGAATAATCGGCGACCTCGCGGCATCTCTTGTAAAGCGGGAGTGCGGGATCAAGGACTTCGGTAATATAATGCCCGGTCACGGTGGCGCGCTCGACCGCATGGACAGCGTGCTTTTCACCTGTGTTTTTGCGCTCATGTCATACGAGCTGTTTATCTATTTATTCTAAAGCAAGGCGGTGAGGCACTATGCCGACAAAAAAACTGTGCGTTCTCGGCTCGACAGGTTCGATTGGCACCCAATGCCTTTCGCTTGTTCAAGCACTCGGCATAGAGGTCACGACTATTTCCGGCAACCGCAACAGCAGGCTGCTTGAGCAGCAGGCGCTGCAGTTTAAGCCGAAATACGTCTGTGCGGTAGACGAGACGGCGGCAAAGGACCTCAAGCTTCTGCTTGCGCATACCGACGCAAAGGTGCTTTCCGGCTCAAGCGGACTGCTTGAAGCGGTCGGCTCGGACGGCAGCGATACCGTCTTGACCGCGGTAGTCGGCTTTGCGGGACTCGCGCCGACAGTCGCCGCAATAAATGCGAGAAAGACAGTGGCGCTTGCCAACAAGGAAACACTCGTCACGGCAGGGCACATAATAACCGGACTTGCCGCTCAAAACAACGTGAAGCTGCTGCCTGTGGACAGCGAGCACTCGGCGATATTTCAGTGCTTGCAGGATGCGTATTCGGCAAGAAAACTCACGAAGATTTTTCTGACGGCGTCGGGAGGTCCGTTTTTCGGAAAGACCGCCGAGGAGCTGAAAAGCGTCACCGTAGAGCAGGCGCTCAATCATCCAAACTGGAAAATGGGCAAAAAAATAACCGTTGACAGCGCCACGCTTATGAACAAAGGGCTCGAACTTATTGAGGCGATGTGGCTGTTCGGTCTTGAGCCGGACGACATAGAGATAACCGTTCACCGCCAGAGTATAGTGCATTCCATGGTCGAATTCTCCGACGGCTCGGTACTTGCGCAGCTTGCAGTACCGGATATGCGCATTCCCATACAGTATGCACTTACATACCCCGACCGCTTGGTCAGCCCCGTCGAAAGACTGAGCATTGAGCGTATGAGCGAGCTTACATTTGAGCGAGCGGACGACGAGACCTTTGCGTGCCTTCGTGCGTGCAAGGCGGCTGCAAAGCGGCGAGGGCTTGCGCCGTGCGCGGTGAACGCGGCGAACGAAACGGCGGTGGCGGCGTTCCTTGAGGGGAAGATAGGCTTCAACACCATAGGCAAGGCTGTCGAACACGCGCTTTCGCTTGTGCCGCAGACGCAGAGCTTTTCCATAGCGGACGTATGCGACACCGACAGGGAGATACGCGAGCAGACACGTTTTTACCTATTCGGTTAAACGGAGAAAAACATGAGTTTACAAAACATCGGCAGCACACTGCTGTCAATACTCGTTTCGGTCATCGTTTTCGGCGTAATCATCTTCATTCATGAGTTCGGTCACTTCATGTGCGCGAAGCTCAGCGGAATAAAGGTGAACGAGTTCGCGCTCGGAATGGGACCGAAGCTGCTTAAATTCAAGAAGAAAGAAACGCAGTATTCTCTTCGTGCTTTTCCGATAGGCGGCTTTTGCTCAATGGAGGGCGAGGATGAGGAGAGCGACGAGATAGGCTCTTTCTCTAAAGCGCCTGTCGGCAACCGCATACTTGTCGTCGTTGCGGGCGCGATAATGAATTTGGTGCTCGGCTTTCTTGTACTGTTGGTGCTGACGCTCAACGAGCCGGTGCTCGCCTCGCGCACTGTCAGCGTGTTTGCAGACAACGCCGTGACCGAGCAGTCGGGACTTCAAGTGGGCGACACCATTGTCTCCATAAACGGACGGCGTATGTTTATTGCTGACGACATCGCCTACGAGCTGATTCGCGTAAAGGACGGCTCTGCGGACTTTACGGTTCAGCGCGACGGCAAGCTCGTCGAACTCAAGGACGTGAAATTTCAAACCACTACGACCGAGGACGGCTATGACAGCCTTGTGTTCGATTTTAAGGTGCAGGGCGTCGAGAAAACCGTCGGCAGCGTGCTCAAGGAATCCTTTTTGTGGACGCTCTCACTCTCGCGGCAGATATTCCTGTCCCTCGTTGACCTTGTGAGCGGCAATGTACCGGTAAATCAGCTTTCTGGTCCGGTCGGCATAGTCAACATCATCGGGCAGGCGACCTCGATTGGGTGGAGCTCCGTGTTTTTGATTGTCGCCTTTATTTCAATAAACCTCGGCGTTTTCAATCTTTTGCCGCTTCCCGCACTGGACGGCGGACGGCTGGTGTTTTTGATATTTGAAGCAATAACGCGCAAGCGGCTCAATCCGAAGTATGAGGGCATAGTGCATATTATCGGCTTTGTGGTGCTCATGCTGCTTATGCTCTTTGTGACCTACAATGATATAACAAGGCTGTTTGTATGATGAAAAAGCAAACGAGAGAAGTAAAGATAGGAAACGTAGTTATCGGCGCGGGCGCGCCGATAGCGGTTCAGTCGATGCTCAACGTACACAACTCGGATGTCGAGGGCAACGTCGAGCAGGCAAAGCGACTGGAGAGCGCCGGATGCGACATAATCCGCGTCGCCATACCGAACGAGCAGGCGGTCAGATTGATTCCCGCGATTAAATCGGCAGTTACGATACCGCTCGTTGCCGACATTCATTTTGACTACAAACTCGCGCTTGAGAGCGTGGCGGCGGGCGTGGACAAGATACGGATAAATCCCGGGAATATTGGTGATGCGAGCAGAGTGCGCGAGGTCGTGCTTGCTTGCAAAACCGCAGGCATTCCCATACGCGTCGGCGTGAATTCCGGCTCGGTCGAAAAGGACATACTGAAAAAATACGGCGGACCGACAGCCGACGCATTGGTCGAAAGCGCTTTTTATCACGTCGGACTGATTGAGCAAAACGATTACGACAACATTGTGATTTCGATGAAGGCGTCCGACCTAAAAACGATGACCGACGCATACAGACAGGCATCCGAACGCTGCGATTATCCTTTACACCTCGGCGTGACGGAAGCGGGCACTTACAGGATGGGCGTACTCAAGTCTGCAATCGGCATAGGCTCGCTGCTTATCGACGGCATAGGGGACACGATACGTGTTTCGCTCACCGACGACCCCGTGCGCGAGGTCGAGGCGGCGCGCGACATTTTACGGGCGGTCGGCGCGAAGGGAAGCGGAGTTTCAATCGTCTCCTGCCCGACCTGCGGGAGAACCGAGATCGACCTGATACCCATAGCCCAAGAAATTGAGCGCCGCACGAGAAACATAAATAAAGACCTGAAGATTGCCGTTATGGGCTGCGTAGTCAACGGACCGGGAGAGGCGTCACAGGCGGATATCGGCATTGCGGGCGGCAAGGACTGCGCGGTGCTGTTTAAGAAAGGCGTTGTTCAAAGAAAGCTCAGCGGCGATATAGCTGAGGAGCTGATGAAGGAAATCGAAAAGCTGTAAGGTGAAAAATGGCGAAGTTGATGTCGCAGGTGTTTCCCGATTTTGAAAACCCGGGAAGCGCCGACGCGGAAATTAAGAATATTCTTATTGACAAAGACAGAAACGCAGTTGTGCTGTCTTTGTTTTGTACTGTCTTCGACGCGCGGACGCTCGGGGGCATATCGTTTTTTTTGCGCAAAAGGTTTCCGAGCTGCACCATCGAAACCAAGTGGCGCTTTGCGGACGGATGTCTGTGTGCGGACGCCTGCCGCTGGCTGATAAAGCGCCTGTCCGACGGGGGCGTTGCGGTAAACGGCTTTTTTGCCGGCTGCGGTATTGAAGCGGGCGATGGCAAGGTCGTGTTCTCGCTTGAGCACGGCGGATTGAAATCGCTTGAGGAAATAGGCTTTTCGGAGAAATTCCAAGCCACAGTCTACGAGTGCTTCGGCGAGCGGATTATAGTCGAGTTTTGCGGCAAAACCGAGCTTAGCGCCGATGAAATCGAAAAGAAACGCCAAGAGCTTGCGAGCGTAAGCGAAACGCCCGCCTGCGCTGCGTCGTCGGTTCCTTCGGGCGGCTCCGTCGCTCCGTCACAAAAAAAGAGAAATGGGAAATGTCTGTGCAAAGCGGACATGAGCAACGGGAAAATCGAGCTTGAGAACGACGAGTACACCCAGATAGTCGGCAGGAAGCCGTCTGTCGAAAACATAGTCGAGCTCGGCACGGCGTCAATGGACGCGGGCAGGGCGGTCGTATGCGGCGAGCTTTTTAAGGATGTGGATTTTCGCGAGACCCGCAACAAGATGAAAATCTACACCATATCCATAACCGATTACACTGGCTCAATCAATCTTAAAATCCTCGACAACTCGGACTCTTTCAAGGCAGTCGAGGGGCTGAAAAAGAAGGACTGGATTGTTGTAAACGGCGAGATTGCCGAGGACAGGTTCGACCACGAGCTGGTCATGAAGCCGTATGATATAATCCTTGTCAACCATAAACAGCGCCGCGACACGAGCGAGCAAAAGCGCGTCGAGCTGCATTTACATACCAATATGTCCGCCATGGACGCAATACCCTCCGCAGAGGACGTGCTGGTGCGCGCGGCACAGTTCGGACACCATGCCGTCGCGATAACCGACCACGGCGTGCTGCAAGCCTACCCCGACGCACAGAACGCGCTGGGAAAAGCGCAAAAGCTGGTGCCGGATTTCAAGGTCATCTACGGCATTGAATGCTACTATGTGGACGACTCGGCAAAAATCGTCACAGGCAGCAGCGACGAGCCGGTGGACGGTGAGCTGATTTGCTTTGATTTGGAGACAACGGGTCTCAATGCCGGCTCCGAGCGCATAACAGAAATCGGTGCGGTCAAAATCAAGGGCGGCGAAGTGTTGGACAGCTTTGTGACCTTTGTTGACCCCGAAAAGCCGATACCTGCCTCCAACACCGAGATAACCGGCATAACCGACGAAATGGTCGCGGGCGCGCCTAAGGAGGACGAGGCGCTTCGCAGATTCTTTGAATTTGCGGGAGAACTGCCGCTGCTCGCGCACAACGCCTCCTTTGACACTTCATTTCTATTTGCGGCAATGAAGCGCTGCGGCATCGAAAAAAACCTTGTGTATCTCGACACGCTCGCACTTTCACAGGGGCTTTTCCCGACGCTGAAAAAGCACAAGCTGGATTCCTTGACCAAGCATCTCGGACTGCCGCAGTTCAATCACCACCGCGCGAACGACGACGCCGAGGCGCTTGCGAGGATATACTTCAAATGCGTTGATATGCTAAAGGAGCGCGGCGCGCTGACGCTCAACGACATAAACGGCAGTATCAAGGGCGCAAGCGTGCTGCACGCGCGCCCCAAGCACATGGTGATACTCGTCAAGAACAATGTCGGCTTAAAAAACCTGTACACTCTTGTGTCGCAAAGCAACCTCAAATACTTCGCCAACAAGCGCCCGCGTATACCGCGCAGCGAGCTTATGAAGCACCGCGAAGGGCTGCTTGTCGGCTCGGCGTGCGAGGCGGGAGAGATATACACTATGCTCGTCGAGGGGCGCTCATGGGAGGATGTCAGCCGTAAAGCGCTCGATTACGACTATTTTGAGATACAGCCGCTTTGCAACAATCAGTTTCTTGTGCGTAAGGGGCTGCTGGAAAGCGACGAGAGCATACGTGAGCTTAACCGCAAGGTCATTCAGCTCGCGGACGAGCAGGGCAAGCCTGTCGTCGCAACCTGCGACGTGCATTTCCTCGACGAAAAGGACGGCATATACCGCCAGATACTCACCGCAGGTATCGGCTTTGACGACACCGATTCCCAGTCGCCGCTGATTTTCAGGACGACCGACGAGATGCTCGAGGAGTTTTCCTATCTCGGTGAGGAAACCGCACGGCGCGTCGTTATTGAAAACACCAATTTCATCGCCGACATGATAAGCGACGATATACGCCCGATACCCAGCAAGACCTATACCCCCTCGATTGAGGGCTCCGAGACTATGCTCAGCGATATGGCGCATAAGGGACTTCGCGAGCGCTACGGGGAGAACCCGCCGCCCGAGGTCGTTGCGCGCATGGAAAAGGAGCTGAACTCGATAATCGGCAACGGCTATGCCGTACTGTACGTTATCGCCGAAAAGCTGGTCTCCAAGTCGGAGAGCGACGGCTATCACGTCGGCTCGCGTGGGTCGGTCGGCTCGTCGTTTATCGCGAATCTGGTCGGTATCTCCGAGGTCTGCCCGCT
>CAYXRE010000003.1:0-9184 GCA_964466125.1 uncultured Oscillospiraceae bacterium | reverse complement strand
TCAAGCCGCACTACATCTGTCCGAAATGCAAGCACTTCGAGTTTCGCGAAGATGTGAAATCCGGCTTCGACCTTCCCGAAAAGGACTGTCCCGAGTGCGGTGCAAAAATGCGCGGCGACGGACAGGATATACCGTTCGAGACCTTTTTGGGCTTCAAGGGCGAAAAGCAGCCCGATATCGACCTAAACTTCTCGTCCGAGTATCAGCAGAACGCCCACCGCTACACCGAGGAGCTGTTCGGCAAGGACCACGTCTTTAAGGCGGGTACGATTTCCGGCTTGCAGGACAAAAAGGCGTTCGGCTATGTCAAAAAGTATCTTGAGGACGTCGGGCGGGTCGTGAACCGCGCCGAGGAGGAGCGGCTCGCCGTCGGCTGTACCGGAGTCAAGCAGACGACAGGGCAGCACCCGGGCGGAATGGTCGTTATACCCTCGGAATATACGATAAACGACTTTTGCCCCGCGCAGCATCCTGCGGATAAGACGGACAGCGACATTATAACCACCCATTTCGACTTCGCCTCGCTGCACGACACGCTGCTGAAGCTCGACGAGCTTGGCCACGAAGTTCCGACGATGTATCACTACCTTGAGAAGTACACGGGCATGAACGTGAACGACGTTCCCATGAACGACGCGAACGTTATGAAGCTGTTTACTTCCGTTGAACCGCTTGGCATCGAGGAAAGCGACATCGACAGCAAGACCGGCACCTTCGGAATCCCCGAGATGGGCACGATTACGACGCGCAATATGCTCATCGAAGCGCAGCCCAAGACCTTTGCCGACCTCGTGCAGATATCCGGGCTTTCCCACGGTACCGACGTTTGGGCGGGCAACGCGCAGGAGTTGATAAAAAGCGGCATTTGCACAATCGAAAACGTAATCGGAACGCGCGACAGCATAATGGTCTATCTGATCAGCAAGGGCGTCCCGTCCGCAATGGCGTTTGAGATAATGGAGTTTACCCGAAAGGGAAAGGCTCTGCTGAAGTTCACGCCCGAGCACTACAAAACGCTCAAGGAATGCGGCGTTGAGGACTGGTACGTCGAAAGCTGCAAGAAGATTAAGTATATGTTCCCCAAAGCCCACGCGGCAGCATACGTCACGGCGGGAATTCGTCTTGCGTGGTTTAAGCTGCACTATCCACTCGAGTTTTACGCGACCTATTTCACCGTTCGCGGCGAGGACATCGACGTTGAAACGGCGGTCGCGGGAGCGTCGGCGGCAAAGAGAAAGCTCGCGGCGCTCAAGGTGGAGATGCGCGACGACACCAAGCGCACGGCAAAAATGGAGGACGCCTACGTCGCCATGCAGATGCTGTGTGAAATGCTCTGCCGCGGCTTCGAGTTTCTGCCGATAAGCTTTTACGATTCCCACGCGACCGAGTACACAATCGAAAACGGCAAGCTGCGACTGCCCTTTGTTTCGCTCAAGGGTGTCGGAGAGAACGCGGCAAAAGCGCTGTACTCCGCCGCTCGGAAGGGCGGTTATTTGTCGGCGGAGGAGATATTGACCCAGCCGGGCATAACTCCGTCGCTTATTGACACGCTTGACTCGATTGGCGCGCTCGGCAATCTGCCCAAGACCAGCCAGATGACGTTCTTCTAGTCTGATTTGGGTCGGTGGTTTTTTCTACGATTGACTGCTGTATATCGTCATTGTGCGAAAACAAACAAGTTAAAACGCTGCTTCATCCTTATCGGGTGAAGCAGCGTTTTTGATAAAATCGAGAATTAACGGCAGACATTGGTATATCTGCTCTCAATTAACTCAGTATTCGCAATTCGGAAAGTATTTTTCGGCGAAGTCTACGCTTTTGAGCGAAAATTCGCGCCCGTTGAGATAGAAAAGAGGGCTTTGAGGGCTAGAGTCGAGCGAGAATACCAATTTATATGCGCAAAGCAGCTGCCCTTGAACGCCGAAGCGTTTGTTTACGCTTCCGTCGGAGTATTTCATATCGCCGAGAATCGGCGCGCCGAGCATCGCGAGGTGCGCGCGTATCTGATGGGTGCGGCCCGTGTAAAGGGTCGCTTGCACAAGCGATAAACCCGAGCTGCACGCGAGCGTATCGAAGCCGGTGGTTATGTCTTTGCACCCGTCAAAGGGCTTGGCGGTGACTTTCACAGTGTTCGTCTTGTCGTTCTTGTTCCAAAAAGCGTCATACACCCCGTCCTTTATACTGCCGCAGCACACGCACAGATACTTTTTAACGATAAGCCGTTCTTTTATAAGTTCGTTGAGCTCGCGCACTGCCTGCGGCGTTTTTCCGGCGATAACGATGCCCTGCGTGCCGCGGTCGAGTCGATTGCAAAACGCGGGGGTGAAGCTGCTGTCCGCGCTCGGAGAGTACTGTTTCGCCGTGTACAGATGTCGCAAAAAACGGTTGAGCAGTGTATCGGTGAAGTTGTCCTTGTCGTTGTGAATGATGACGCCGACGGGTTTATAAAGCAGCGCTATGTTCTCATCCTCATAGACAATCTCCAGCGAGCCGCCCGCGCGCATGAACTCCGGCTCCCGCTTTTGCTGCGCAAAAAAGTCGTCATTGATATAAAGCTCGACGATGTCGCCCTCGCTCAGACGGTCGGACGCCTCGCAGCGCTTGCCGTTGAGTTTTATGCGCTTGGTGCGCAGATATTTGTACATTGCTCCCGCTGAAAGCGAGGGAACGCAGCGCATCAGGAAACGATTGAGCCGCTGCCCGTCGTCGTTTTTTTCTATGGTATAGCTTTTCATAACCCACTTCTCTTGTTTCAATTTGCCGCAATTCAGTATATAATAAGCACGTAAAAGTGTAAAGCGAAATGCGGAGGAACAGATGGCTGGGATTCACGACGGGCACAGGCAGCGCATGAAGCAGCGGTTTCTGCGCAGCGGGTTAAAGAGCTTCGAGCCGCATAATGTGCTCGAAATGCTGTTGATGTATTCGGTGCCGCGGCGGGACACGAACGAGCTTGCTCACAATCTGATAAACAAATTCGGCAGCCTTGACAAGGTGCTTGAGGCGGACTACGAAAGCCTTGCCGCGACCGACGGTATTTCCGAAAACTCCGCGCTGCACCTCAAGCTCGTTTTTGAGACCTTTGCGTACTATGAAGCGGAAAAGAACCGCAAGGGCTTTGTCGCTTCGACGTCAAAAGCGGCTGTCGATTACTCGCGTGCGCTGTTTGTCGGAGAGACGGACGAGGTCGTGTATCTGCTGTGCTTTGACGTAAAGCAGAAGCTGATTAATGCAAGCGAGATTTCGCGCGGCGACCTGCTTTCGGCAGGCATATCCATAAGAAAGCTGGTCGAAACGGCGGCGCTTCACAAGGCGCAGAGCGTCATTTTGACACACAACCACCCGAGCGGTAGCGCGCAGCCCTCTGCGGACGATATTGCGGTCACGCTCAAGATAATGAAAGCGCTCGCGCCGCTTGAGATACCGCTTAACGACCACATTGTTGTGGGCACGAAAACCACTATATCCTTCGCGGAAACGGGTATCATTGCAAGTCTGCGCGAGAAGCTTTGACAAATTAGACAAAATCGAAAGAGAAAAGCCGTGAACATACGTTCGACTTTTCTCTTTCATTTGCGCTTTGCGTATGATAGAATATGATAAGTAAAGAATAAGACGAACGGACTGCCATACGGCAGAATCCGGAGGTTTTGCTGTGGTAAAGCGCGCAACGCAAGACGGGTAATTTTATGGGAAGCATCTGCTTGAAATGCTGCAATAACACTTTTCTTATCCGGAATATAATGAACGACTTTGAGTGATTCTTTTTATCAAAACGAAACAACGGAACAACGACATTAAGGGAAACTGAAATGCTCAACGACTCACAGAAATGCTTCAAGCTGGTGTCCAAATACCAGCCGACCGGCGACCAGCCCGAGGCAATCGAACAACTGATTGACGGTCTGAACAAGGGCTACCGCGAGCAGGCGCTGCTGGGCGTGACCGGCTCGGGCAAGACCTTTACCATGGCGAACATAATCGCTCGGCTTAACCGACCGACGCTGGTGCTCGCGCACAACAAAACGCTTGCAGCGCAGCTTTGCTCCGAGTTCAAGGAATTCTTTCCCGAAAACGCGGTCGAGTATTTCGTCAGTTATTACGACTACTACCAGCCGGAAGCGTATATCCCCAACACCGACACCTATATCGAGAAGGACAGTGCAATAAACGACGAGATTGAGAAGCTGCGTCACTCCGCCACTTCGGCGCTTTCCGAGCGCAGGGACGTTATAATCGTCGCTTCTGTTTCGTGCATATACACCCTTGGAAACCCGATTGATTACCGCAGTATGGTCATCTCGCTTCGTCCGGGGACCGAGTATGACCGAGACGAGTTCCTTCGAAAGCTCGTCGAGCTGCAGTATGAGCGCAACGACCTTGCGTTCGAGCGCAACCGCTTTCGAGTTCGAGGAGACGTCGTTGAGATATATCCCGTTTACAGCTCGGACAAGGCGGTGCGAATCGAGTTTTTCGGCAACACCGTTGAGCGCATAAGCGAGATTAACGTCGTCACGGGTGAGAGGATAAACATACTCAACCACATCGCGATTTATCCTGCGTCGCATTATATCATCCCGCGCGAAATGCTCATGGACAAACTGTCGGAGCTTCGCGAGGAAATGGACGAGAGGGTCAAATACTTCAATGAGAACGGCAAGCTGATTGAAGCGCAGCGCATAGCCCAGCGCACCATGTTCGACATCGAGATGCTAAGCGAGGTCGGAATGTGCAAGGGCATCGAGAACTACTCGCGTGTACTTTCGGACAGAAAGCCGGGCAGTATGCCCTACACACTGCTGGATTATTTCCCCGAGGACTTCCTAATGTTTGTCGATGAGTCCCACGTCATGCTCCCGCAGGTGCGCGGAATGTTCGGCGGCGACTATGCGAGAAAAAAGAATCTGGTGGATTTCGGCTTCCGCCTGCCGTCGGCGTTCGATAACCGTCCGCTCAAGTTCGACGAGTTCTACGGCAAGATAAATCAGGTCATCTACACCAGCGCGACGCCTGGCGAATTTGAGCGCGAGCACTCTGCACAGATTGCTCAGCAGGTCATTCGTCCGACCGGCTTGCTTGACCCGTGCGTAAGCGTGCGCCCGACCGAGGGGCAGATAGACGACCTGCTGTCCGAGATAAACATGAGAAGCGAGCGCGGCGAGAGAGTGCTTGTGACGACGCTCACAAAGAAGATGGCGGAGGACCTCACCGCCTATCTCGAGGACCGCGGCGTCAAGGTGCGGTATATGCACTACGACATAGACACCATTGAGCGTATGGAGATAATCCGCGACCTGCGGCTCGGCGAGTTCGACGTACTTGTGGGAATCAACCTGCTGCGCGAAGGACTGGATATACCCGAGGTCTCGCTTGTCGCGATACTCGACGCGGACAAGGAGGGTTTCCTGCGCTCGGAGACCTCTCTCATTCAGACGATAGGCCGCGCAGCGAGAAACGTGGACGGCTCGGTCATAATGTATGCGAACACCGTGACGCCGTCCATGGAAAAGGCGATTACCGAGACAGAGCGTCGACGCACGATTCAGCGCGAGTACAACGAAAAACACGGCATCACGCCGACGTCCATTGTTAAGGATGTGCGCGAGGTGCTGGAGATTTCAAGCAAGGAGACCAAGGACAAGTCAAAGGATGCGAAGCTCTCGCGTATGGACAGGGAAATGCTTATCACCAGACTTTCCAAGGAAATGCGGCACGCGGCTTCGCTGCTTGAATTTGAATATGCCGCGCAGCTGCGCGACAGAATAGAAAAACTCAAGAAAATGAGATAACGGAGAAATTATGCCGGACAGTATGATTAAGATTCGGGGCGCGCGGGAGCACAACCTCAAAAACATCAACCTTGATATACCCAGAGACAAGCTGATTGTCATGACCGGACTATCCGGTTCGGGCAAATCCTCGCTCGCGTTCGATACAATATTTGCGGACGGGCAAAGACGATATATCGAGAGCCTTTCCTCCTATGCCCGTATGTTCCTCGGGCAGATGGACAAGCCGGACGTGGACAGCATAGACGGGCTTTCGCCCGCCGTGTCCATAGACCAAAAAACCACCTCAAAGAACCCGCGCTCGACGGTGGGAACCGTGACGGAGATATACGACTATCTGCGGCTGCTGTACGCGCGAATAGGCAATCCGCATTGTCCGGTATGCGGGCGCGAGATTAAGCAGCAGACGGTCGACCAGATAGTGGACGCAGTATTAAAACTGCCGAGCGGCACCAAATTTATGGTGCTCGCGCCGGTGGTTCGCGGACGCAAGGGCGAGCATACAAAGGAATTTGAATCCGCTCAGCGCTCCGGCTATGCCCGCGCACGGGTGGACGGCAGCATATACGACCTCACTGAGAAGATAGCGCTCGACAAGAACAAAAAGCACGACATTGAGATAGTCGTCGATCGCCTTGTCATAAACGAAGACGTGCTTTCACGCCTTACCGACTCGGTCGAGACCGCGACGGCGCTCAGCGGCGGTATCGTCATCATCAGCGTCGTGGACGGCGAGGATATGCTGTTTTCTCAAAGCTATGCTTGCCCCGAGCACGGCGTTTCTGTCGAGGAGCTGACCCCTCGGATGTTCTCATTTAACAACCCGTTCGGCGCCTGCCCGAAGTGCACGGGTCTGGGGACTTTTTTGAAAATCGACCCGGATATGATAATACCCAACCGCAGCCTTAGCATACGCGGCGGCGCGGTCAAGGCGGGCGGATGGGGCTATTTTGACGGAAGCATAAGCGCGATGTATTATGAGGCGCTCGCGGAGAAATACGGCTTTTCGCTGGACGAACCGGTGCGCAATATCCCGCAAAAGGCAATCGACGCGATACTTTTCGGGACCGGCTCCGAGCTGCTGAACCTCAAAAGGGAAAACGAATTCGGCAGCGCAAACTATCGCGGAGCGTTCGAGGGGGTCGTGAACAATCTTGAGCGCAGATTCCATGAGACTAACAGCGAATGGGTCCGCGAGGATATCCAAAACTCCATGAGCGCGATAGACTGTCCCGAGTGCCACGGACAGCGGCTGAAGGCGACGTCGCTTGCCGTGACCGTCGGCGGCAGAAACATCATGGACGTCTGCGAGCTTTCCGTGACCGATGCGCTCGAGTTTTTTGAGGGTCTCAAGCTCACCGAACGAGAGGCGCTCATCTCCGAACGAATAATCAAGGAAATCAAAAACCGACTCGGCTTTTTGAACAACGTCGGCTTGAACTATCTCACTCTTGCGCGCAGCGCGGCGACCCTGAGCGGCGGCGAGAATCAGCGCATTCGACTCGCAACACAGATTGGCTCATCGCTCATGGGGGTGCTATATATTCTCGACGAGCCGAGCATAGGTCTGCACCAGCGAGACAACGAAAAGCTGATTGCGACGCTTCGGCGGCTTCGCGACCTCGGCAACACGCTGATTGTCGTCGAGCACGACGAGGACACGATGAAAGCGGCGGATTACATCGTCGATATCGGTCCGGGCGCGGGTGTTGCCGGCGGAAATGTGGTGTTCGCGGGCACCTACGACGAGATACTCAAATGCGACGCGTCCATAACGGGACAGTATTTGAGCGGAAAGAAGAAAATCAAAGTACCCAAGACGCGCCGTACAGGCAACGGAAAGACACTCTCCATACGCGACGCGCGGCAGAACAATTTGAAAAACATAGACGTGGATTTCCCGCTCGGGACTCTTACTTGCGTGACCGGCGTTTCAGGCTCGGGCAAATCCTCGCTGATAAACGAGATATTGTTCAAAAAGCTTAGTGCGGACCTAAACGGCTCCAAGCTCAAGGCGGGCAAGTTCGACGAGATTACGGGCATGGAAAACGTCGACAAGGTCATCGGAATTGACCAGTCGCCGATAGGACGCACCCCGCGCTCCAACCCCGCGACCTATACCGGACTTTTCACCCTCATCCGCGATGTTTTTGCACAGTCCAACGACGCCAAAATACGCGGCTACGGTCCGGCGAGATTCTCCTTTAACGTCAAGGGCGGGCGCTGCGAGGCGTGTCAGGGCGACGGCATAATCAAGATAGAGATGCACTTTCTGCCCGACGTGTATGTCCCGTGCGATGTGTGCAAGGGCAAGCGCTACAACCGCGAGACGCTTGAGGTCAAGTTCAAGGGCAAGAGTATAAGCGACGTGCTTGAAATGACGGTGGATGAGGCGTTGGTGTTCTTTGAGAATATGCCCAAGCTCAAGCGCAAGATAAAGACGCTCTCCGACGTCGGCTTGGGCTATGTGAAGCTCGGGCAGTCGTCCACAACGCTGTCAGGCGGCGAGGCACAGCGCGTCAAGCTCGCGTGCGAGCTGTCCCGCGCCAGCACCGGCAGCACCGACACACAGGTCTGCCGCAGGCTCTGCATCCCCGGTAGCACCGTCTATGTGCTGGACGAACCGACAACGGGACTTCACACCGACGACGTTCACAAGCTCATCAAGGTCTTGCAGCAGCTTGTGCAGGCCGGAAACACCGTGGTAGTAATCGAGCACAATCTCGACATTATCAAGACAGCTGATTATATAATCGACCTCGGACCGGAGGGCGGCGACAAGGGCGGGGAGATAGTCGCTCTCGGAACGCCCGAACAGGTCGCCGAATGCGCCGAGTCCTACACAGGACAATTCCTGAAAGACGTATTGAACAGATAGCGGCTGCCTCGGATACGCGCGTCGAATAATTCAACAGCTAAACGCCGATTTTTCGTGTTTTTCGAAAAGTCGGCGTTTATTACAGCAAAACCGCTGATGGCATATTGCTTCAGAAGAAATAGTGAGTAATAAACTTTCATTGCCACAAACGAAAGAGACGCTCTGTCAGCGAAAATCTGCGTTTGCGCTAAAGCGCCGAAAGCGTGTCTTTTATTAAACGGACGATGTTAGGGAAAGCGCTGCGGCAGAGTACGGACAAGAAGTATGTCAAGAGAAAAAGGCAGCAGCGAATGCCGTATTACAGTCTGGTTTGTGCGGTAAGTATTTTTCATTTTGACCCAATTTGGAGCGGCGGTTTGTTTGTATTGGGTATATAAAAATGTTATAATGCAAAAAGTAATTCAAGGCAGGTGCTTTTATTGACAAACGACCCCAACGCGCGCTCAGACAGCTCTTATTTTCGCGAACGACTGTTAAAATCCGTCCGTGAAAGCGGCAGAGCGCTCAGGTGTTTTAT
>CAYXRE010000002.1:30401-37241 GCA_964466125.1 uncultured Oscillospiraceae bacterium | reverse complement strand
GCACGAGGGCAAAACGATAGGCACGTTCAAAATGCACGTCCCGGGCTTTCACAACGTCTGGAACGGAGCCGCCGCAGCCGCCGCTGCGGATATGTACGGCATCTCGTCCGAGGACATACAAAAGGGCTTCGCCACCTTCAAGGGTGCGGGACGGCGCTTTGAGTTTCTCGGAGAATACAACGGCGTCACCTTCGCGGACGACTACGCGCATCACCCGCGCGAGCTGGAGGTCACCCTGGACGCCGCCGCGCACATGGGCTATGAGCGGGTCATCGCCGTGTTCCAGCCGTTCACCTACTCTCGCACCAAGCTGCTGTTCGACGACTTTGTGCGGGTGCTCTCAAAGGCGGATATGCTGGTGATGACCGAGATAATGGGCTCGCGCGAGGTCAACGACATCGGTATTTACACCGCCGACCTTGCAACCAAGATTCCCGGCTCGGTGTGGTTCAACACGTTTGAGGAGCTGTGCGACTACTGCCTTGCGAACGCAAAAAGCGGCGACTTAATACTCACGCTCGGGTGCGGCGACATCTATAAAGCGGCAAACATGATGGTGGAAAGATGCAAAGTATTGAAAAATTAGCGGAAAAATTTGACCTGCCTGCGGCTCCTATCTGCGCGCGCAAAATGTACGGCTCGTCCCGACATGAAAGCTGGCTGCTCGATTTGAGCAACGGACGCAGCGTTATAATTCAGCGCATTGACGCCGACGCATTCGATTCGCTTGAGGCGCTCGCGGAGAACACGCGGGCGGTATCGCGTCATCTTGAGAGCGTGAATCCGAAGAACTCGCGGCGTTTCGTTCGCTATATCGACGCCGAGGACGGCGACGCATATTATGAGGACAAGAGCGGCTGCTGGCGGGCGTACTACTACATAGACCGCGCGCATTCTCCCTTGCCGGAGGAGCCGACGGCGCGCGACGCGTCTGAGCTTGCCTGCGCGCTCGGGGCGTTTCACCGTCAGACGGCGGACATGCCTCTCGACGAGCTGACGACCACCGTAAACGACCTGCACAACTCACCCGTACACTACAAAAACTTTCTTGCGCTGCTCGAGACCGCGCCCAAGAATCTGCTTGATTCGGCTCGCGACGAGATAAACTTTTTGCGCAAGCAGTCAAAATACATACCCGCTCTGCTGAAAATGGGGCTGCCCGCGCGCGTAGTGCACAACCGCGTTGATTTGTCGCGGCTGCTGCTGGACAACGAGACGGGACGAGCCGTCTGCCTAATCGACTACGACACCGTTATGCCCGGGCTGCTGTGCTTCGACTTCGGCGACGCGGTGCGCAGCGGCTGCCGCGTATGCAGGAGCGACGAGCGGCTGATGAAAAAGATACGCTTCGACCTCGACCGCTTTTCGGACATGACGCGGCTGTATATCGACGTTATGCGACCCATATTTGACAAGACCGAGCCTGCCTCGCTTGCGCCCGGCGCTATCGTCATGGCGCTCGAAGCGGGAACCAAGTACCTTGTGGACTACCTGACCGGCAACGAGGAGTACCCCGCCGCCTACCCCGAGCAGAACCTCTACCGCGCGCGCGTGCAGCTCATGCTCGCCATGCAAATGCAGTATTACTATAAGGAAATGGACAACATCGTCCGCCGCGCTCTGGGCTGAAATGCCAAGCCGAGCACACAAAACGACAAGAGCTGTTTTCCCGCAAAGAGGGAGAACAGCTCTTTAATGTTACCTTTGGGGCGGGGCTTGTGCGTAAGTATCAGAACGCGTCCAGACCGAAGCTGATGGACAACGCGCGGTTTATGCGCTTCATCTCGTGCTCGTCCACCGCACCCATGCGCTCGCGCAGCCTGCCCTTGTCGAGCGTGCGCACCTGTTCGAGCAGCACGACGCTGTCCCGCTGCAAGCCGCAGCTCTGCGCGCCGAGCCGGATGTGTGTCGGCAGCTCGTTTTTGTCCTGCTTGCTGGTTATCGCCGCTGCAATCACGGTCGGGCTGTGCTTGTTGCCCACGTCGTTTTGCACAATGAGCACCGGACGTACGCCGCCCTGCTCCGAGCCGACAACGGGGCTTAAATCAGCATAGAAAACCTCTCCGCGCTTTACGTTGTTCACTTGTTTTCACTCCGTTTCTGCTTTTGGGGCTATTATTCCCAAAAGCGCGCGGAGCTAATCAGTATATTCAAAGAAAGTAATTTCCAGTCGCAGCGAAAGCTCGTCGAAAACGATTGCGCTCGGCGTTCCGTCCTCGCAAAACGAAATGCTCACCGATTCATCCGTATCACCCGTGCTTTCAAGCGAAAGCAGCAGCGAGCTTAATGCACGCAGCGGGTGGGCGCGCTCGAGCCTTGTCAGCTCGCATTCGTCGCTTATGCCCAGAAACTCGCGGGTCACAACGCCGTTTTCGAGTCTCGCGCTCATGCCGTCCGCGTGGCGCGGCAAGCTGAAGGTCAGCTCACAGCTCTGCGAGCCGGCGGCGCAAAAATCGAAAGCGCCGGCGTCCTCCTGCCTCGTGTAATCCGCGCTCAGGCGAAACGGGCGCGAAAACACGCCCGCAGCCGAGGGCGCGGCGGCATTTTCGCCGACGCAGCCCGAGAGCGCGAGCGTGTAAAGAACGATAATTATCGCGGCAAAAAAAGCCTTGTGTTTCAAGCGGATTTACTCCTTGCGAAGTATATTGAACCGCTCCAGCTCGTCTATCGCATGAGAGACATAAGGCACAATCTGCGTGGGCGTCATGGAGAACTCGCTTATCTGCTTGGCGGCAAGGTCAGCGGCGCGCGAGTGCAGCCATACGCCGAGTATCGCCGCGTCCGCCGCAGAAACCCCGCAGGCGATGAGCGAGCCTATCATGCCGCAAAGCAAGTCGCCGCTGCCGCCCTTCGCAAGCCCGCTGTTGCCGGTGCGGTTTATGAACACCTCGCCCGTAGGCATGGCGACGACGGTGTTGTCGCTTTTGAGCACGACTATCACTCCGCGTTCCCCCGCAAAGGCTCGCGCGCAGGCAATGCGGTTGGCGTAGACGTATGCCTTGTCGCTCCCCGCAAGCCGCGCGAACTCCCCGACATGGGGGGTTATCACGGTGGCGGCGGTGCGGTTCTGCAATATACTTATGTCGTTCGCGGCGATGTTTATACCGTCCGCGTCCAAAACGAGCGGACAGCCTGCGTTTGCGGCGACCGACACGACAAGCGCTCCCGAGGCGTCCGAAACGCCCAGTCCGCTGCCGAGCACGCAGGCGTTGGCGCTCGCAAGAGCGCTCGCGAACGCGCGCGAGTCCTTTTCGCAGTCCAGCAGCACCGCCTCGGGACAGTTGGCGGCGACGGCGTCCAGCACCTTCTCGCTCGAAGCGACGCTGACAAGTCCCGCGCCCGAGGACAGCGCGCCCATTGCGCACAGCACGGCGGCTCCGCGGTAGCGCTCACTGCCCGCGACGCACAGCAGCTTCCCGAAGGTTCCCTTGTGGGAGGACTCGGGGCGCTTGGGCAGCAGCCGCGCGGCAAACCGCTCGTCAATCTCGTCGGTGTATACGGCGCAAGAGGCGAATATCTGCGGGGGCACGCCGAGCTTTTCGACGACCGTCAGACCGCAGTAGTCCTGCGAGCATTTGAAGATGTGCGCGGGCTTGCGCTCGAGCATACAGACCGTCTCGTCGGCATGAATCGCGCCCCGCGCCGCCTCTCCGGTATCGGCGTTGACACCGCTGGGAACGTCGGCGGACACGACGAAAGCGATTTTGTTGAGCGCGACGCACTCAAACAGCGCCGCAAGCGCCGGCGGCAGAGCGCCGTGAAAACCGGTGCCGAACACTGCGTCCACGATTACGCCGGATTTTTTCGCAAGCTCGCACGCGGCGTCAAAGCTCGGCTCAAGCTCGATGACCGGCACTCCCGCCGCGAGCGCCGCGTCGAAAGCATAGGCGGCCTCCTGCGTCGCGGGCTGTCCGGCGCACAGCACAATGGTCGGACGCGCTCCCGCCAGTATAAGACGGCGCGCGACCACAAAGCCGTCTCCCCCGTTGCCGCCCTTTCCGCACAGCACGGCGGCGGCAAGTCCGCTCAAACGTTTTTTGGTAAGCGCTATTCTCTTGAAAATCGCCTCTCCCGCGTTTTCCATGAGCAGTGAAGCGGGAATACCCGACTGCGCCGCGGTATATTCAATTGTTTTTTGCTCGTCGCTCGTTATAATACCCATACGTCTCCTCCGTTCGATTCCGTGCTTTCGAGTACCACCGTCGCGACGCAAAGCGCGTCGGTGTCGCTCAGCGCGAGGTGCGCGCACAGCCGTTCTCGGTTGATTATCTTTTCTATCTCGCCGTCAAACACAAAAAACGGCTTTCCCAGCTCATCGCGCTCGACCGATATTTCATCCATCGAAAATCCGCGGACTCCAGTTCCGAGCGCCTTGGAAAGCGCCTCCTTGGCGGCAAAGCAGCCCGCGAGCTTGGAAGCGTTCCCCGCAAACTGCTCTCTTTCGCTTTGGGAAAAGCAAAAGGTCATGAACCGCGGCTGCTCCATGCTCTTTTTTATGCGTTCAATTTCAATTATGTCGTTTCCGATTCCGTATATCATTTCAGCCCTCCACACAGCGCGTATATTATAGCACATTCGCCGCATATCGTTGCAACACATAATGCGCATTAAACACAATATGCAATAATGCAAATTTTCCCTTATCGCGCACTTGCAAGCGCCGCGGATTCGTGATAGAATAAATTTTACTTAAACGCAATGACCGGGTTCAGTAGCGCGAATCCCTACGAAAGAGACGTCTGTCACCGGCTGAAAGCAGACGGCGGGAAAGGCAAAACGCGTGAATTTTCGCCCGCGAGCGGCGCGCCTAAACGGTTGCAAGTAGGGCGCGACGGCTTCCGCCGTTATCGGTCAAAGAGCCGGCTCATGCCGGAATGCGGGTGGTACCGCGGAGCCTTGCGCTTCGTCCCTTTTTCGGGACGGGGCTTTTTTATTTCCCGACCCCGAGCAAATCCGAATCAATACAGAATCGAGGCACTCACATGAAACAACAGCTGGAGAAAATCAAGAGCGAGGCGCTGTCGCTTATGAGCGATGCGTGCGACCCCGCCGCACTCGAGGAGCTGCGCGTCCGCTTTTTGGGCAAAAAAGGCGAACTGACCGCAATCCTCAAGCAGATGGGCGGACTTTCCGCCGAGGAGCGTCCCGCAATGGGACAGCTTGCAAACGAGGTTCGCGCATTTATCGAGCAAAAGCTCGCTGACAAAAAGGACGAGCTGGGCGCGAAAGCCATGTCGATGCGGCTGGAAAGCGAAAAGCTGGACGTCACGCTGCCCGGCGTGTCGCCCGAGCTCGGACGCCGTCATCCGCTGCAGCTCGTGCTCGACGACATAAAGGAAATTTTCCTCGGCATGGGCTTTCAGCTCGTCGAGGGTCCCGAGGTCGAACTGGATTTGTACAACTTTGAAATGCTCAACATCCCCAAAGGTCACCCCTCGCGCGACACGCAGGACACCTTTTACATCAACGACAACGTTGTTCTGCGCACCCAGACCTCGCCCGTGCAGGTGCGCACCATGCTCTCGCAAAAGCCTCCCATCCGCGTGCTCGCCCCCGGGCGTGTCTATCGCTCGGACGCGGTGGACGCGACCCATTCGCCGATATTCCACCAAATCGAGGGACTGGTCGTTGACAAGGGCATAACCATGTCCGACCTCAAGGGAACCCTTGAGACCTTTGCAAAAAAGCTGTACGGTGAGGACATTTCCGTGCGCTTCCGTCCCCACCATTTCCCCTTCACCGAGCCGTCCGCCGAAATGGACGCGACCTGCTTTGTCTGCCACGGCAAGGGCTGCCGCCTTTGCAAGGGCGAGGGCTTCATCGAGATACTCGGCTGCGGCATGGTGCACCCCAAGGTGCTGCAAAACTGCGGCATCGATCCCGACGTATACTCCGGCTATGCGTTCGGCATGGGACTTGACCGCGTGGTCATGCTGCGCTACGGCATAGACGACCTGCGGCTGCTGTTCGAAAACGATATGCGCTTTTTGCGGCAGTTTTAAGGAAAGGGAGAAATCGAATAATGGATTTATCAATCAAATGGATGCAGCAATATACCGACGTCAACGTCCCTACGCTTGAATTTGCCCACCGCATGACCATGAGCGGCAGCAAGGTCGAGGGCTGGTGCTCGGAAAGCGACAAATGCAAAAATGTCGTTACGGGAAAGATACTCTCGCTCACCCGCCACCCAGATTCCGACCACCTGTGGATATGCTCTGTGGACATCGGCGCGGCTCAGCCCATACAGATTGTGACCGGCGCGCAGAATCTCAAGGAAGGCAACGTCGTTCCCGCCGCGCTGGACGGCTCCGAGCTGCCCAACGGCGCGCACATCAAAAAAGGCAAGCTGCGCGGAGAAGTCAGCGACGGAATGCTCTGCTCGATTGGCGAGCTGGGCTTCACCGTTCACGACTATCCCGATTGCATCGAGGACGGCATAATGGTGCTGCCCGCAAGTACCCCCGTCGGCGAGGATATATGCAAGGTGCTCGGCATGGACGACGTGGTCGTCGAATTCGAGATAACCTCCAATCGACCCGACTGTATGTGCGTAACAGGACTTGCGCGCGAGGCGGCGATAACCTTCGGCACGGCGCTCAATATGCCGCAGCCTCAAATCACCAAATCTCACGGCGACATAAACGCCATGCTTTCGGTCGAGAACAAAACGCCGGACAACTGCCTGCGCTACACCGGCGCGGTGGTCGAGAACGTGCGCGTCAAGCCCTCGCCCGTGTGGATGCGCGAGCGGCTGCGTCATTCCGGCGTGCGCCCGATAAACAACATCGTGGACATCACCAACTACGTCATGCTTGAGCTCAATCAGCCCATGCACGC
>CAYXRE010000002.1:12345-30391 GCA_964466125.1 uncultured Oscillospiraceae bacterium | reverse complement strand
GTTCGACTACCGCAACGTCAAGGACGGCAAGATAGTCGTTCGTCAGGCTGCAGCGGGTGAGAAAATCGAGACTCTCGACGGCGTGGAGCGCACTCTCACCGACAAGATGATGGTCATCGCCGATTCGGAAAAGCCGATTGCCGTCGCGGGCGTGATGGGCGGAGAATACTCCGGAATCGCCGACGACACGACCAGCATCGTCTTTGAGTCCGCCTGCTTCAACGGCGTCAACGTCCGCGCGACAGCCAAGGGGCTCGGAATGCGCACCGAGGCTTCCGCGCGCTACGAGAAAGGGCTTGACCCCAACAACACCGAATATGCGCTCAAGCGCGCGCTCGAGCTGGTCATCGAGCTGGACGCGGGCGACGTGGTCGCGGGCTTTGTGGATGCCAAGGGCACCATGCCCGAAAAGCGCGTCATTCCGCTCGAGCCGGAGCGCATCTGCGCGTTCATCGGCGCGCAAATGGACACCGACTTCATGATCAAGACGCTGCGCTTGCTGGAGTTCACCGTGGACGACAAGCTGAACGTCACCCCGCCGAGTTTCCGCGCGGACATCGAGGGCTTTGCGGACGTCGCCGAGGAGGTCGCGCGTTTTTACGGCTACGACAAGATACCGACCACCGTCATGCGCGGCACCACAGCCGCGCGCCCGACCGAGCGTCAGCGCTTCGAGCGCGCGCTCATCAACGCCTGCGTAGGCTGCGGAGCGTATGAGATAAATACCTATTCGTGGCTGAGCGCCAAGACCTTTGATATGCTCAACCTGCCCACAGACAGCCCGCTTCGCCGCGGCGTCGTAATCAGCAACCCGCTCGGCGAGGACTCCTCGCTCATGCGCACCACCGTTGTCCCCTCCATGCTCGACACCCTTGTGCGCAACATCAACGCGCGCGTGCCTGCCGCTTGCATGTTCGAGCTAGCGGTCGAGTTCCTGCCCGACGCGGACGCGAACAAGCTGCCGGTCGAGCGCAAAAAGCTGTGCGTGGGCGGCTACGGAAAACTTGATTTCTACCGATTGAAGGGCATAATAACTGCGGCGCTGCGCGCGGTGAACGTGCGCGAGCTGAGCTTTGAGCCGTGTGAGGACAACCCCGTGTTCCACCCCGGGCGCACCGCGACGCTGAGCGTTTGCGGAACGCCTGTCGGCGTGCTGGGTGAAATCAATCCCATTGTCGCCGCAAACTACGGCGTAAAGGAGCGTATGTACGTCGCCGACATCGACGCCGAAAAGCTGTTCGAGCTGCAAGCGGGCGTGCCGCGCTACACCCAGATACCCCGCTTCCCCGCCACCACCCGCGACCTTGCGCTCGTGTGCGAGCTGAACACGCCGAGCGCCGTCATCGAGTCGGTCATACGCGAAAAATGCGGCAAGATACTTGAATCGCTGGACGTGTTTGACGTTTACACCGGCGACAAGATTGCCGCGGGCAAAAAGAGCATCGCCTACTCTCTGATACTGCGCGAGCGCGAGCGCACGCTGACCGACGAGGAAGCGGACGCCGCTATCAAGCGCTCGCTCAAGGCGCTGGACGCGATGGGCATACAGCTGCGCAGCTGAGGGTACTTTAAGACTTGTTTTAGTCATAAAATTAGTGTATGCTAATAATTGACGTTCACAGCAAGGAGATGATTAGATGTACGAGCCTACAGTAACGTTCTCGATTTCAAACGTGCGGGACGACGAGATTAAGCGCATACTGCTTGAAGTCCACAACGCGCTGCGCGAAAAGGGCTACAACCCCGTCAACCAGATAGTCGGGTACATCCTCTCCGAAGACCCGACGTACATCACCACCAACAAGAATGCCCGCTCGCTTATGACCCAGCTCGACCGCGACGACATTCTGCGCGCGATGGTGCGTTCGTTTTTGAACGAAGAAAACTATTAAAGGATGATTTTATGGCAGAACCTCTGACTTACAAGGGTCGTCCGCTCGTGCGCTGCAAGGACGAGATATACTACGGCAATCCGACCGACAGCCACGTGGTATTCATTCAAATCCTCAGCAGTGAGGAGAAGGACGGCGTAAAGGTCGCGAACAAGCTGCACGTTTTGCTGCTTTCCAACGACCCGTCCCTCGGTCCGAACGCGCGCATTATCAAGCAAAGCGACAAGACCGGACTTTACAGCGCGCTGGACATCGGCGACATCTGGCTTCAAGCCGCGCTCGCCGGACGCATCTGACGCAAAACCCACAAGACGCAAAACCGCCGCTTTCCGAATGGAAAGCGGCGGTTTTTAGTTAAGTTGCAATGCTTTCACAACGCCAAGCGCTGCCGCCGAGAGTCGAAAATAAACCAAAGCGCCTTATCCCTGCATGAGCAAGGATAAGGCGCTGATTGCTTCTCGGAAAAGTCAACGGCATTTGCCGCTGTCCGTCCACTTAGTTTTATGCCTCGGGAACAACGACGGGAGTGACAGCCGGCACTACGTTTCGCCGTTTCTCCGCGTTGCAGCGCGAGCAGCGGTACAAATCATAGCCCTCGCTCGATTCGGTCGGCGCGACGGTCTCGACAAACTGGAAGTCGTGTCCGAGCGCGGGCGCGGTCTCGACCGTCTGCGTTGTGTCGCAGACCGAGCACTTCTGCTGCTTGGTGGCGGCACTCGTGCAGGTCGCGGCGACCTCGCTGTCCGGCACATCCGTCCATGTGTGCGCGCCGGTCGCGGGTATAGCTACCGTAATCGTATGTCCGCACTTGCATTTCTGCGTGCCGGAGCCGGCGGTGTTGCAGGTAGCTGCCGTCGTCACCGTCACGCTGCCGTAGGTATGCGCCTCGGTGACCAGCTTATTGCAGCCAGTGCAGGTACCGGTGTGGTTGGTGTCGTCCTTGGACAGCCATGTCGTGACCGTGTGCTCGTGCGCCCTAGTCTCGACATATTTGCACTTATCGCAGGTGCGCTTATCCTTGCCGGTCGCCGAGTCGTAGCTCCATGCGCCGAAGCTGCATGCCTCGTTGGTGATTGTCGGCTTGTCGCAGGTGCCGCCGGTGGCGGAACACGTCGCGTTGTGGGTGCCGTTGTTGTTGGAGGTGTAGGCGTACTTGTGGGTGTGGGTGGTCGCGTAGACCGAAACGGTGAAGATGTAGTCGTTGCCGTTTGCGTTGTAGCTGACCACGACAGCGCCCGTGCGCACCTGATTTTGCGCAAGGAAGCCATTCGCAAGCTCAGACGCGAGATTTGTCTCCGCGCCGGACTTCGCCTGTGCGGCAAGGCAGGTCCACGACCATATAGTCGTCGCGGTACCCGAATGCCCGGACGCGACCGTGAATCCGCTGGACACAAGCAGCGACTGCGCGCTTGAAGCGACTGAAGCGGGGTCAAACTTGGCGTCCGGCTCGGTCTCCTTTACGGGAGGCGCGAGCTGTGTCGGGATATTCCCGATTGGCTGCGGTCTGGCGTCGTCCACGATGTGCGAGTGGGTGCGCGCGTAGCTGAGAATCGCGGTGAACGCCTCCTTGGTAAGGTGCACGCCGTCGGTATAGATGAATTTGTCCTTGACCCAGCCGTCGGTGTCCTTGAGCACCTCGGCGGTGTCGAGGTAGGGATAGCCGTTCGCCTTGCAGTACTTTATGAGCGCAAGATTGTACTCATCGACAATCGACTGCTTGAGGTACTCGCTGCCGTTGTTCTCGCCGAGCGGATGGATTGCCTCGACTATTATATCCGCGTACTGGTACGCCGCTTTAATCTTTTTGAGCGCCGCGTCGTAGCCGTCTATGAAACTCTGCGCGTCGTTCGCGGCGATGTTGTTGGTGCCGAAGTTGATGATTATGCGCCGCGGCTTCATGAGCGAGACTGCCTTGGGTATCGACACGGGGCTGTCGTAGCCCGCAAAGTACACGCACGGCGTGCCGCTCACGCCCTGAATGCCCATGGATTCTATGCCGATGACGTTGGAATAGCTCAGCAGCCCGAACATCTGGATGCGCGCCGTGTTGGAGTCGCCGATAAACAGCGTCTCCTCTATGTACTCCGCACCTGCGTCGTCGGTTTTCTCCAGCAGTGTGCCGGCGTATTCGCTCGTATCGACAAACTCGTAGTTCTCCGCCACCTGCTCGTCTACGAGCTCCGGCACGTCGTTTGTCTCCAGCTGGGGCTTTTTGTTCGAGCCGCCGACAATGGCGAGCACGATTACGAGCACAATCAGCAGCGCGAGCGCTCCCATGACCGAGTAGGCGATTATCGTGTTGCGCTTGCTCTCGTTGACCCACTCCAAAAATCGACGCAGCAGTTTCTTGGCGTCCTTTTTCAGCTTTTTGAAAAAGGACGGCGGCTTTTTGCCTGACTTTTTGCCCGCGCTCGGTTTTCTTCTCGGCGTATCGACGCGCTCAGCGTCAAAGCTGCGCGTCTCGTCGTTGTCGGGGTTGCTTCGATAAACTTTTCCTGCCATACGGTCATCCTCCGAAAAAACAAGGCGAAGCAGGCGTTACATCCCGCTTCGCCGATTTCGTTCAGGTTATTCCTTGTGCGCGCAGCCCTCGTCGCCGCAGTCGCACTCGCCGTCACACTGAAGGTCGAACTCGATGGTCTCGCCGCATTTCGGGCAGAGCATCTCCCCTTCAAGCACGGTGTCCTCGTCGACGCTGAAGGTCTCGCCGCAGTTCGCGCAGGTCACGTCGTACATGAAGTTCTCGTCGTCCTCTTCGCCGAACAGCTCGTCGAGGTCGTCCTCGATGCCGTCCAGCTCGTCGTATATCTCCTCCACCTCGTCATAAAGGGAGGTGAGGTCCTCGTCTATCTCGTTTATGCTCGTTGCGGCGTCGTCCAATACCTCAACTATCGCATCGAGTATCTTTTTGCGCTTGGGGTCAAAATCAATATCGCTGCCCTCGATGAGTCCTTTGAGGAACGCGACCTTTTCGGAAATTGTCATGGTGTTCTCCTTAATATAGTTATTTAGGTTATGCTCTTTCCATGCACTCGCCCGTGCGGGTATCAATCCTTATCATGTCGCCCTCGTTGATGAACAGCGGAACGCGGATTTCCGCGCCTGTTTCAAGAGTGGCGGGTTTGAGCGTATTTGTTGCAGTGTTTCCCTTGACGCCCGGCTCGGTCTCGGTGACGAGCAGCTCGACGAAGTTGGGAGGCTCGATGCCGAACACGTTGCCCTTGTATGAAAGTATCTTCACGTTCATGTTTTCCTTGACGAACTTGAAGTTGTCGGGAAGGTCTTTTCCGGCTATGGGCACCGACTCATAGGTCTCGTTGTCCATGAAATAATACATATCGCCGTCCGCATAGGAATAGGTCATGTCCTTGCGGTCGATATAGGCGTTCTCGAACTTGTCGGTCGGGCTGAAGGTGCGCTCGACGACGGAACCGGTTATGACGTTCCTTATCTTGGTGCGCACAAACGCCGCGCCTTTTCCGGGCTTGACGTGCTGAAACTCGATTATCTGAAATACGTTTCCGCCGTCATCGAAGGTGACGCCGTTTCTGAACTCACCGGCTGAAATCATAAGTAAAACTCCTTAAATTAATATCTTGTATATTTTATCACAATTACGAAGGGTTTATCAAGGGTTATAGCACTATGAGTTGGCGTTCGCTCGCGGTAATATCCAAAATTTTTCCGCTCGCAATGACCGCCATGTCCTCAATGCGCACCCCGAAGCGCCCTTCAAGGTAGATTCCCGGCTCGACCGTCGTAATCATGCCCTCTCGCAGCACCTCGGCGCAGCTTTTGCTCAAGCGGGGATATTCGTGTATCTCCAGCCCGAGCGAGTGCCCCAGCCCGTGTCCGAAGCAGCCCTCGTAGCCTGCGCGGTCGATTATGTCCCGAGCGGCTCGGTCCACGTCGTCGCAGCGAGCGCCCTCCGCGAGCGCCGCAAGACCCGCGCTTTGCGCTTGCAGCACCGTGTCGTACACCCGACGCTGCTCGTCGCTCACAAAGCCCACCGCCACCGTCCGCGTCATGTCCGAGCAATAGCCGTCCTTTTTCGCGCCGAAGTCCATCGTCACGAAGTCGCCCGATTCGATTTTCTTGTCCGTCGGCACGCCGTGGGGCAGCGAGCTGTTCGCGCCGCTGACGCAAATCGTCTCGAACGCCACGCCGTCCGCGCCGTTTCTTCTCATGTGGTATTCCAGCTCGGCGGCGACCTCGCGCTCGCTCACGCCGGGCTTTATAAAGCCGAGTATATGCGAGAACGCGCCGTCGGTTATGCGCTGCGCTGCCTTGATACGCTCTATCTCGCGCGCGTCCTTTATCATGCGAAGCTCCCGAATCCTGTCGCACAGCCCCGACTGAGCGTCCGTTTCCACGCCGTCGAGCGCGCGTGAAAGCCGCGAGAACTGCGCAAGCGTGAGCTCGTTTTCAATGTGAAGCCTCGTTATCCCCTCGCTTGCAAGCAGCTTTGCCAGCTGTTTATATCGGTTCTCGAGCAGCTCGACCTCGACGTCCTGCGCTCCCGCCTTCGCCGCCTCATAGTAGCGCGAATCGACGAGCAGCACGGCTTGGCTTTTTGTGACAAGCAGCGCCCCGTCCGTCGAAGCGAAGTCGCACAGGTACTGCATATTGTACGGCGTGCAGACGAGCGCCGCCGAAAAATCCCCACCGAACGCAGCGCGCAGCTTTTGTATCCTCGTCAATTAAAGCAGCCCCTCATAGTATTTTTTCATCGCCGCCGCGTCCTCCGCCTGCGTGCCGTCCGACTCGCAGATGAAGGTGGGCGAAAGGTTTCTTTTTGCCACCAGCTCAAGCAGCGGCTGCTCGTACGGTCCAAACTGCGTGTCCTCAAACGTCAGGTGGCGCACCTCGCCGCCCGCGCTGTACTCTATGCGGCTGAAATGAGAATGGAAGCGACGCAGCCGCTCATGACCGAGCCGGTTCTCCACCGCGTCCAGTATCTCCGCGTAGTCCTGCGCCGTCTTGATGCCGCCGTGGGTACGCGCGTTCAGGTGTCCGAAATCCAGCGTCGGGTACAGCCGCTCGTCGAGCGAGCACAGCTCCAGCACCTCGTCGAGCGAACCGAGCTGATTTATCTTGCCCATCGTTTCCGGGCAGAGGGTCATGTCCGAAAAGCCCTCGTCGTCCAGGCGCGCAAGGCAGTATTTGAGCGTGTCGAGCGCTAGAACGAGCGCCGCCTCGCGGCTTTGCTTGCCGCACGAGCCGGAGTGCAGCACAATGCGTGTGCCGCCCATTTCCCGAAGCACGCGGGCGCTCTCGAGCAGATAGCGCGCGGAGTTCTTGCGCTTGTCCTCCTCAAGACTGGAAAGCGATATGTAATACGGCGCGTGCACGCTGAGCGTCACGCCCTTTTCCTTTGCCGCCGCGCCGAGCTCCCGCGCGTTCGCCGCGCTTATGCGAACACCCCGACCGCACTGGTATTCGAACGTGTCCAGTCCCATGCGCACGGTGTATTCGGGTATATCCAGAAAGCTCGTGTAGCCCATTTCGGTAAAGCTCGTCGAGTTTCCCGCCGGTCCGAACGTCGCCTTTTCATTCATTTCCGTGTACCCTCTTTTTGCGCACGAGCGGCATAAAAGGACGCTCGAGCACGCGTTTGACCTTTACAAAGAACGGTATATCTCCGCCCATCGGCTCGACGAGTATCGAAACGCACCCTGCGCGCCTGCCGAACGCGATGTCGGTGAAAAGCTGGTCGCCGATGACTGCCGTGTGCTTCGCGTCGGTGCCGAGCATTTCAAGAGCGCCGGGGAAAGCGCGAAGCGTCGGCTTGCCGGCGTTCGCTATGTACGGCAGCGAGCAGCGCTGAGCAAAAGGCTGCGCGCGTTCGAGCGAGTTGTTGGACAAAATCATGGCGGTTATGCCCGCCTTTTTTATATCGCAAAGCCACCGTTCGACCTCGCTAGGCACCGTCTGGTCGCCGTCGAGCGCGAGCGTGTTGTCAACGTCGAGAATAATTCCGCGAATCCCCCGCTCGGCGAGGAATTCGGTCGGTATATCGTAAACTCTCAAAAAGTAATGGTGGGGAATAACTATGGTTTTTTGCACTTCCTTTCACGGCTTCGCCGGATGTTTATTTTGCATATTATAGCATACCCGCACGCGATATTCCTCAATATTGTGTGTACGCAAACAGGTAAATGCGCACAAAAACAAAGTCCCCTGAAAGGGGACTTTGTCTGAATGCTTATTTGTACTTGCGCTTACGTGCAGCTTCGGACTTTTTCTTGCGCTTCACAGAGGGTTTCTCGTAATGCTCACGCTTACGAACCTCGGCAAGAACGCCAGAGCGGGCGCACTGACGCTTAAAGCGGCGAAGCGCGCTGTCCAGACTCTCATTATCTTTGATTCTTACTTCAGACACTGTCTACCCTCCCTTACTCAAAGGGTCGTCGTTTTTCGCAACGTTACTATTATAACCGACGGCTTATTTCTTGTCAACCGGAGTTTCCGTAATTTCTTGCGCCGCTGCCGGTGCGGTCACCGAGACCGCCCAAAGCGGGACCTTGTTGCGCAGCGTGAAGAAATATATCGCCTCATAAAGCGGTATCAGCGAGCTGAGAATCGTGTGCACGAGCGCAACGTTCGGCTCTACGTAGTTGAGGAATATGTTGTTGTTCACGAGCGCGCGCAGCACCGTGAGAAACGCCTGCGCCGCAATTATCACGACGACGAACACCACCCACGCCACCATCAGCGTCACTAAGCCTGCGGCAGGATTTCCGAGCTCAACGCCGGCAAAGCAGACAATCATGATAATGATGAGCGGTATGTACATTATCACAAACACCAGACCGACCACGAACGGGGCGACGAGCATCACAACCCCCGCGTCCTTAATCGTGCGCTTGCCGAGCTTTATGGGTCCCGCCGCCGCGCCGTGTATGTACTGATTCGCAATCGGCACGAACGCAAGCCCCGCGGGCTCCCTGTAAATGTGCTTGCAGACCTTGTAAAGTCCAATCGCCCGCAGCAGGTAGCTCGCAAGACCCGCGAGCAGCAGCGAGCCGTAAAACACGGCGAAGAACACCAGCAGCGGCGTCAGCTCTCTGAGTCCGTCGAAAAAATCTCTATCCATCATTTTCGTCCTTTCAGCCGCAGAAAGCTATTTTGCGACTATGTTGACTATCTTGCCCTTGACGTAGATTTCCTTGATTATATTTTTGCCCGCAAGCTCAAGCGCGACCTTCGCGTCCGACTTCGCCTTAGCGAGAGCCTCCTGTTCGGTAGCCTCGGCGTCCACGCTCACGCGCCCCTTGAGCTTGCCGTTTATCTGTACGGCTATCTCGACCACGTCGTCGCGACACTTTGCCTCGTCGTACTTGGGCCACTCGCGGTGAGCTATCTGCCCGCCGAAGCCGGCGCGCTCCCATATCTCCTCGGTTATGTGCGGGGCGAACGGGTTGAGCAGCTGCACGAACACGGCGAGCTCGCCGCGCGTTATGCTTTTGCGCTCGTCAATCTTGTTTATGAGCGCCATGAGCGTCGCTATGGCGGTGTTGAACTTGAGCGTTTCGATGTCGTCGCCGACCTTCTTTATCGCGCGGTTGAAGTCGCTTTCAAGCGCGGAAGAAAGTCCCTCCTCCTTGGTGAGGACGTTTTGCAGCGCCCACACTCTGTCGAGGAAGCGCTTGCAGCCCTTCATGGAGTTCATCGACCACGGCGCCGCTTTTTCAAAGTCGCCCATGAACATCTCGTAAAGCCGCAGCGTATCCGCGCCGTAGTTGACCACTATCTCATCGGGGTTGATGACGTTGCCGCGGGACTTGGACATTTTCTCGTTGTTCTCGCCCAGTATCATGCCGTGGCTGGTGCGCTTGGCGTACGGTTCCGGCGTGGGTACCGCGCCGATGTCAAACAGGAACTTGTGCCAAAATCAACAGGCATCCAGTAATCGAGCGCTTCCTTACTTGCCAGACGCTCGGTGTTGTGCGGGTCGCAATAGCGCAGGAAGTACCACGACGAACCCGCCCACTGAGGCATGGTGTCCGTCTCGCGCACGGCGTGACCGCCGCACTTGGGACAGGTAGTGTTGACCCAGTCGTGCAGCTTGGACAGCGGGGATTCGCCGTTGTCCGCAGGCTCATAGTCCTTGAGCTCGGGCAGCAGCAGCGGAAGCTCGCTTTCGGGCAGCGCGACCTCGCCGCACTTGTCGCAGTAAACAATCGGGATCGGCTCGCCCCAATAGCGCTGACGGGAAAACACCCAGTCGCGCAGCTTGAAGTTGACCTTTTCAGTCCCCTTGCCGTTCGCGATGAGCCATTCCTTGATTTTGACCTTTGCCTCGTCCACCGACAGACCGTTGAGGAAGTCCGAGTTGACCATGGTGCCGCTTGCGCAGTCGGTAAACGCCTCCTTGCTCACGTCTCCGCCGCTGACGACCTCGATTATCGGAAGCGAGAACGCCTTCGCGAACTCGTAGTCTCGCGTGTCGTGCGCAGGAACCGCCATGATTGCTCCCGTGCCGTAGGAAGCGAGGACGTAGTCGGAAATGAATATCGGTATCTCTTTGCCGTTGACGGGGTTTATCGCGCGCACGCCCTTGAGCTGCACGCCCGTTTTGTCCTTGACAAGCTCGGTGCGCTCAAAGTCGCTCTTGCGCGCCGCCTCGTCGCGGTATGCCTTGACCTCGTCGAGGTTGGTAAGCAGGCTCGACCACTTGTCGATAAACTCGTGCTCGGGCGCCATGACCATGTAGGTCGCGCCGAAAAGGGTGTCGGGGCGGGTGGTGAAAACGACCATATCGTCGCCTGCGGTCGTGCCGAAGCTGACCTCAGCGCCGGTCGAGCGTCCTATCCAGTTGCGCTGCTGTGTCTTGACGCGCTCAATGTAATCAAGCGAATCGAGGTCGTCGAGCAACCGCTGAGCATATTTCGTTATTGCAAGCATCCACTGGCTCTTGACCTTGCGCACGACCTGGGCGCCGCAGCGCTCGCACACGCCGTTGACGACCTCCTCGTTTGCGAGCACGACCTTGCACGAGGTGCAGAAGTTGACCGCCATCTCTTTTTTATAGGCGAGCCCATGCTTGTAAAGCTGAAGGAATATCCACTGAGTCCATTTATAATATTCGGGGTCGGTGGTGTTGACCTCTCGGTCCCAATCGAAGGAAAAGCCGAGCGACTGCAGCTGTTTTTTGAAGCGTTGCACGTTGTCGTGGGTGACCTTTGCGGGATGTATGTGGTTTTTCATCGCAAAGTTCTCGGTCGGCAGTCCGAACGCGTCCCAGCCCATCGGGAACAGCACGTTGTAACCCTGCATACGTCGCTTGCGCGCGACGATGTCCAGTGCGGTGTACGGGCGCGGATGCCCGACGTGCAGTCCGTTTCCGGACGGATAGGGAAACTCGACGAGCGCAAAATACTTGGGAAGCGAGTAATCGTCCTTCGCCGCGAAGGTCTTCTCGTCAAGCCAGCGCTGCTGCCACTTTTTTTCGATGCCTTTGAAGTCGTAATCCACTTTTCTATTCCTCTTTATCCAAAAATTCCGTGCTGATTTCGGTACCGTCCGCCCAGAGCTTTTCGAGCGAGTAGAACTCGCGCGTCGTGGGCTGAAAAACATGGACGATGACCGTCTCGAAGTCGAGCAGTATCCACCCGCCCGAATCGAAGCCCTCCGTCCGCTTGGGCGCGTGCCCGAGCTGTGAGAGTTTGTAATCCACCTCGCCCGCAAGCGCCTTAACCTGCGTGGTGCTGTTGCCGGTGGCAATTACAAAATAGTCCGCGATGACCGTCAGGTCGTCGATTTTGATGATTTTGATGTCCTTGCCCTTTTTGTCGTCCAGCGCCGTCGCCGCCGCTTTTGCCATATCAAGAGAAGTCAATATTTCAGCCTCCGTTTTATTCGTTATTGTCCGAGTGTGAGAGCGTACGCATCAACCGGCGCTCCCGAGTTTACCGCCTCGATTATGCTAAGCTCCGGCGCGCCTTTTTTCTCTCCGTACGGGCGCATATATTCGTTGAGCGCCTCGCACGCGACGAGCTTGCGCACCGAGAATATCTCCAGACCGTATATGCCGTAGCTTGCCGCATATTCGCCCGGCAGTCTCAGCAGGGTTATCCCGTCGCTTTTAATGCCTTTAACCCGTTTCGCGAAGTCCAGCAGCTGACGCACCGTCATGTCGCACTCGACATAGGGGAACAGCTCCTTGGCAAGCTCATACAGCGCCTTGTCGTCCATTGCCATGAGCTTGTTTGCAATTGACGCCATAAGCGTGCGCTGAGGCACGAGTATCTCGTCCTCCTTGGCGTTGGCAGGGTGAAAGCATACGAGCTTTGCCGCCGTGGCGCCGTCCAGACTGTTCTCACCCGCCGCGAGGGAAACGCCCTGTGAAATCTCCAGCTCCGCGGGGCAGTTCACCGACGCTCCTCCGAGCGCGTCCACCAGCTTCTCGACGCCCTTGGTCGTGGTGAGCACATAGTTGTCTATGGGCAGCGCAAGCTGCTCGTTAATCGTCTTGGCAAGCGCCGCGACACCGGTGTACGAGCCGTCGGCATATCCCCAGTTGTACAGCGCGTTGAGCTTGCCCGTCTCCACGACGTCCGAACCGACATAGGTCTCGCGCGGCAGCTGTAAGACGCTTGCGGTGTTGTTTTCATAGTCCATGCTCACGACCATGACCGCCTGCGTCATCGACTGGTTACGCGTCTCGTCCAGCTCGATGCACATCAGCAGCAAATTGGCGGTCTTGTCCGCATAAGCCGCCGGCGTTTTCCACGAGCTGTCGATTATATCGCCCGCTCCGGCGGGGCGAAAATCCAGAGCCGTAAACGCGCACGCCGCGACAAGGCTCACGCATATAAGCGCGACGAGTATTCTCGCAAGAATGTTCTTTCTCACGGGCGCTTCGGTTTTAGCCTTGTTGTTCGCCACAGTTTTTCTTCTCCAAAAGCAAGTAATAGTTATATGCCTCGACCGAGCTTACGTTGACGAAGCGCGATTGTTTGAAAAGATGAATCACACCGTTGCGCAGCGCCGCGAGCACCGCGCGCTCAAGCGACTCAAACGCAATCGGACGCACCTCGTCCGCTCCGCGGAAGTCGCGGTCCTCCGAGATGTAGTCCGCGATAAACACTATCATTTCCAGCGTCGTCATGCCCGGACGCCCCGCCGTATGGTAGCGCACGGCATCCGCCGTCTCGGCGTCCAGTCCCAGCTCGTCGAGCACATATATCCCGCCCGCGTAGGAATGCCAAAGCGCAGGACACTGCTCGATAAGCGTAAAGTTTATTATATCAGAGCCCCTTAGCATTTGCAATAAATCCCGCTCGTCGCGCTCCTTGAGTATATCGTGCAGATACGCCGCGCGCTCGGCTCGTTCAACGGACGCACCGTAGTGCTCCGCAAGCTGCCGCGCCGCCTTGGCGACGCACTCGGTGTGATAAAAGCGCTCGGCGGACAAGGTGTCCTTCGCAAGCTGTCTTGCCTGTTCGACGGTCATTTGCTCATCTCCGTTTCAGCGATATAAGGAATGCTTTTCAATCAGCTGCGCAACTTCGCCCGAGAGCAGTCCCGACACGTCGCCGCCGCTTTCCAACACCTTTCGCACCTCGCTCGAGCTTGCGGGAAACGGCTCGTAGTCGAGCAGCAGCACCCTTGCGCCCATGCGCTCGAGCCGCCGCTTTTGAGCTTGCAGCGCGGGAAGGTCGTCTCCTGTGCGGGTCGCCGCGAGCAGCGCCGACAGCGGGAATATCCGCCGAAAGCGGTGCCACGTCTCGAACGAGAGCAGCATATCGCTGCCTATCAGCAGATAAAGCTGTGCGTCGGGGTATTTTTTCCGCACGCGGCGCAGAGTCTTGAGCGTATAGCTCTTGTCGTGAGCACCCGCGCGCTCGATGAGCGACACGCGCACCGTGTCCGAGAGCTTTTTGAAGCATTCGCACATCTGTGCGCGCAGCTGCATGGAAACGCGCGCGTTCGCCTTGTGGGGCGACACGGCGCTGGGTACAACGAGCGTCAGGTCGGGACTTAGAAAATCAATCGCGCTTTTCAGTATGCGCTCGTGCCCGAGGTGGGGCGGATTGAACGCTCCGCCGTAGATGAGAATCGTTTTCATATCCCGTATTTGTCGATTTTTTTGTTGCGTTTGTAAATCACGAAGCGGCTGCCGATGACCTGCACCGACTCTGCTCCGAGCCGCTCGCACAGCTCCTCGCAAGCCTCCTTGGCGGTGTACTCGCACGTTTCAAGCACGCGCAGCTTGATGAGCTCCCGCGCCGTAAGCGCGCTCTCAACGCCGCTTGCGAGCTTGTCGTCAATGCCGTCCTTGCCGATTTGAAATATTGTGTCCAGTCCGTTCGCCGCCTTGCGAAGCTCGGCTCTTTCCTTGCTTGTCATTTAGTTGAATCCTTTCATTCTCGTGATTCCGCGCAGCTTGAACGCGAGCTTTCGCAGCGCCCGTCCGCGGTGGCTTATCGCGTTTTTCGCGCTCTCGCTCAACATGGCAATGGGCATATTGTTCGGCAGTCGGAATATCGGGTCGTAGCCGAAGCCGCCCTCACCCTGCCGCTCGAAGCCGATGTAGCCCTCGACCACGCCGACCGCGCACACCCGCCTGCCGTCCGGAAACAGCGCACATACGCTCGAGATGAAGCGAGCCTGCCGCTTGCCCATGGGCACGTCCGCGAGCGCCGTGAGCAGCTTGTCGATATTCTGCTCGTTCGTGCAGCCCTCGCCCGCAAAGCGTGCAGTGAACAGCCCCGGCGCGCCGTCCAGCGCGTCCACGCAAAGCCCCGAGTCGTCCGCAACGGCGGGCTGCAAGCTCGCGTTTACAAACGCCTTTGCCTTGATGTAGGCGTTCTCGGCGAAGGTCGCCCCGTCCTCGACAGGCTCGACGTTCACGCCCGCATCGGCGGCGCCGACGCACTCGCAGCCGACCGAGGCGAGTATCTCCTGTATCTCGCGCAGCTTGTGCGCGTTGTTGGTCGCTGCGATAAATCTCAGTTTATTCGTTTTCATTGCCGAACATCGCCTCACAGAATTCCGCCGCGTCAAACACATCGAGGTCGTCTATCCCCTCGCCTACGCCGATATAGCGCACGGGTATGCCGAGCTTTTCCTTTATTGAAATGACCGAGCCGCCCTTTGCAGTGCCGTCCAGCTTGGTGAGCACGATGCCGCTCACGCTCGCCGCGTCCGAGAACTGCTGCGCTTGGTTAATCGCGTTTTGACCGGTTATCGCATCGAGCACCAGCAGCGTCTCCACAGAAGCGTCCGGCGACGCCTTGCTGATTATGCGCGACATCTTCGCAAGCTCGTCCATCAGGTTCTTTTTTGTGTGCAGCCGCCCCGCGGTGTCCGCGATGACGACGTCGATTCCCTTTTTCTTCGCGCTGGAAACTGCGTCGAAAATCACCGCCGACGGGTCGTTCGCGCCCTTGATTATCTCCACGCCCGAGCGCTGCGCCCAGACCTCAAGCTGGTCCACCGCCGCCGCGCGGAAGGTGTCCGCCGCCGCGAGCAGCACGCTCCTGCCCTGCTTTTTGTATAAATTCGCGAGCTTGCCCGCCGTCGTGGTCTTGCCCGCGCCGTTGACGCCGATGAGCATAACGACTGCGGGAGAGCCGGTGAAATCCAACTCGCGCTCGGGAGCAAGGCGCTTCGCGACAAGCTCCTTGAGCAGCGCGAGCGCGCCGTTCGAGTCGGTTATCAGGTTTTCCTTTACGCCTGCGCGAAGCTCGTCCACAATCTCACATGAGACGTCGGCGCCCGCGTCGCTTAAAATCAGCTGCTCCTCGAGCCGCTCATAAAACTCCTCGTCCGGCTTTTCGCCGCGAAGCCCGTACATCAGCGAATCGCGCGTCTTTTTCAGTCCCTCGGAGAGTTTGTCGAAAAATCCCATGGTATCTCCTTACTTGTTGCTTATTACGAGCTGCGCTTCCTCGACGTCCAGCTTGAGCACCTTGGAAACGCCCTCCTCCTGCATGGTCACTCCGTAAAGCACATCCGCCGCCTCCATCGTCCCGCGGCGGTGGGTAATGGTGATTATCTGCGTCTTGCTCGTCACCCGCCCGAGGTAGTTCGCAAAGCGGCTGACGTTGCTCTCGTCCAGCGCACTGTCAATCTCGTCGAGTATGCAAAACGGCGAGGGATTGACGGCGAGTATAGACATATAAATCGCGATAGCCACCAGCGACTGCTCGCCGCCGGACAGCGACGCGAGGTTCTTGATGACCTTTCCGGGCGGCTGTACGTCTATCTCGATGCCGCTTTCGAGCACATCGGTCTCGTCGGACAGCGACAGGCTCGCGCTGCCGCCGCCGAACAGCTCGACGAACACGCGGCGGAAATGGTTGTTTATCTCGCTGAAGGAGGCGGTGAACATGGTGCGCATCTCCTGCTCGAGACTCGCGATAAGTTCCAGCAGCTGCTCGCGCGACTTCTCGACGTCCGCAAGCTGCTCGCTCATGAATGCCGCGCGCTCGCTGACCTCCTTGTATTCGTCTATCGCGCCGACGTTCACGTTGCCCAGCGCCTTTATCCTCGCGCGCAGCGAGGACACCTGCGAGCGCAGCTCGGTTATCGACTCAAACGCAACACAAAGCGGCTGCGCCTCCGAGCGGGTCAGCTCGTACTCGTCCCACAGCTTCGCGTTGAAGCTGTCAAACTCCGCTTGCAGCGCCACCTTGCGCTCCTCAAGGCGCGACATCTCCTTGGCGATGTCCTCGCGCTTGTGGATGAGCTCGCCGGACGTGCTTTGAATCTGTGCAATTCCCTGCTCGTTCTGCGCGCGCTCGGCGACCGCTGCGTCTATGCTCTCGCGGCGCTGCGCAATGCCCTGCTCAAGCTCGCTTTTCTCCTGCTCGCGCAGCTGTATCTTCGTTTGTATTTCTTCGATAATCTCACGCTGGCGGGCGACCGACGCTGTCAGCTCGTCGCTTCTGCCCGACGCGTCGCGCAGCTGCTCGCGAAGCTGTTCGAGAGAGTATTCCAGCGTCTGCAAATCCCGAAACATCTCTACGCGCTCGATTTTTCTTTGCGAGAGCGCGTCGGAAAGCTCGGTGCGCACGCGCATGAAGTCGTCGGCGGTGTCGCCGTTTTGTCCGCTCGCAAGCTCTAGAGTGTGCACGTCGCGCGACAACGCCGCTATGCGCTCGTCGTTGTGCGCTATCGTGCGGGCGTTTTCCTCCTTGCGCGAGGCAACGGACGCCAGCTCCGCGTGCATATCGTTGAGCGTTTCCTTGAGCTCGTCCGCCGTGCGCATGAGCTGCGCGTTCTCGGTCTCGGCGCGCACGCGGTCCTCGTTGTGGGTTATGCTGTCCGAGTTCAGCGCGTCAATCTCCGCTTGCAGCGCGGCGCGTTCCGCGGCGATTTTTTCAAGCTGCTGCTGCGCTCCGCCGCAGGAGTTTTTTATCTCTTTAATTCGGTTTTCCAGCTTCTCAATCTCGCCCTTGCGAGAGAACAGACCCGCCGAACGGGAGGACGAGCCGCCGGTGTAGGAACCGCCCGCGTTGATGACCTGTCCGTCCATGGTGACGAAACGGTAGCGGTAGCCGAGCTTCTTTGCGGCGACCGACGCACACTCCAGGTCGTCGGCGACGATTATGCGCCCGAGCAGGCTGCTTACAACGCTCTCATAGCGGCTCTCGCAGCTGACGAGCGTGCTTGCAAGCCCGACCACGCCCTCGTCGGACAGACTGCGCGTATCGTCGAAGCGGGACGGCTTTATCGTGTCAAGCGGCAGGAAGGTCGCCCTGCCCGCCCGATTGTCCTTTAAATAAGCTATCGCCTGCTTCGCGCTGCGCTCGTCGGACACGACGATGTTCTGCGCCGCCATGCCAAGCGCCGTTTCGATTGCAAGCTCGCAGCCCTTGCGCACGGTTATCAGCGAAGCGACCGTGCCGACTATACCGCGCACCTCGCGCTGTTCGGACGCCGTGAGCACCCGCTTGACGCTCGGCGCAAAGCCGTCCATGTTGCGGTCGAGGTCGCGCAGCACGTTTATGCGCTGGGTGCATTCGTTTATCTGCGCGTTCTTGCTTTCCAACTCCGCCGAAAGCTCGCTGAAGCGGCGATGCTGCAGCGCGTCGTAGATCCGATAGACGTCGAACCGGTCGATATTGTCGGCGTCGCCGACGCTCGCGGCGAGCGCCGTTTCCTCGCCCTCGAAATCCGCCTTTCCGTCGACATGTATCGCG
>CAYXRE010000002.1:7811-12335 GCA_964466125.1 uncultured Oscillospiraceae bacterium | reverse complement strand
GCCGTTTATACGGTTGTCGCAGTCCGCTATGTCCGCGCGAAGCTCGTCGAGATACTTGTCGTTTTCCGAGCGCTCATGCTCGGTAAGCTCGATTCGCTGCTTGATAACGGGCAGCTGCGCTTCTATCGTCGCGGCGTGGTTTTCAAGCGTGTCGGAAGCCGACTGCGCACCCACCGAGGACACGCGCAGCTCGGTTATCTCCTGCTGCAGCTCGGTCAGCCGCTTTGCCGCCGAAGCCCGCTCGCTCTCGCCCGCCTCACGCGAGGAAATCAGCGCGTCAAGGTCGCTTTGCGCCCTCGCAACCGTCTCGTCGAGCGCCGAAAGCTCCTGCTGCTTTGCGGCTATCTCCGCTTCCCGCGCGGCAATGCTGTTCGCAACGCCGTTGTCGCTCGAAAGGGTGTCGATGGTGCTTTGCAGCTCGGCAATCTGCGTCTCGCAGTGCTCTATGTCGTTGCGGCGAACCGCTATGTCGCTGTCGATTGCGCCTATGCGGCGGCTGAGCTCCACAATCTCGTTGTTGTATCGCTCGATGTCCACGTTGCGCGAGCGGTTGAGCTCGTAGTATTCCTCGAGCTTTTCGTTTATGCCCAGCACCTGCGCTTCCAGTCCGTCGTAGTCCTGACGCGCGATGGCGATTTTGTCGTCCTGCTCGCGCAGCTTCTCCCGCGCGCGCTCTATCGAGTCGCAGTACAGCGTTATCTCAAGGTTCTTGCGCTGCTCGGACAGCTCCAGAAACTTCTGTGCCTTTTCGCTTTGCTCCTTGAGCGGTCCGACGCGGCTTTCCAGCTCGTCGAGTATGTCGCGAAGCCGGGAGATGTTGTCAAGCGCCGACGCAAGCCGCGTCGCCGCCTCGTTCTTGCGGTAGCGGTACTTCGCTATGCCGGACGCCTCCTCGAATATCTCGCGGCGTCCCGTGCTCTTGGCGCTGACTATCTCGGATATTTTGCCCTGTCCGATAATCGAATAACCGTCGCGTCCGAGCCCCGTGTCCATAAACGTCTCGCGCACGTCGCGCAGGCGTACCGTCGCGCCGTTTATCAGATACTCGCTGTCGCCGCTGCGGTAAAACCGGCGGCTGACGACTATCTTGTCGCCCGCGTCGGGTATGCGCTTGTCCGAGTTGTCCATGCAAAGCGAGACCTGCGCAAAGCCCATGGGCTTGCGAAGCTGGGTCCCGCCGAATATGACGTCCTCCATCTTGCCGCCGCGCAGCGACTTGGAGCTTTGCTCGCCGAGCACCCACAGCACCGCGTCGCTGATGTTGCTCTTGCCGCTGCCGTTGGGTCCGACTATGCCGGTATAACCCGTCTCAAAGGTTATGCGCGTTTTGTCCGGAAAGGATTTGAAGCCCTGAATTTCAAGATAGTTGAGATGCAAGTGTTCCGTCCCCTTTATACTTTAGGTTGTCTGTTTGATTTGTCCGAATTCCACCGTGTCGTCCGACGTTACGGTCAGTTTGCATGAGCGTTGGGCAAAGTATTCGACATTCGAGCGCTTGTAGCCGAGCGCCCTGCTTACACAACCGGGATTGACGGCGGCGCGAAGCTCGTCCGGCCGTCCCGCAAGCTCATAAAGCGCTTCGAGCCGCGTGCGCATTTGCAGCGAATAGCATATCTCCCCGAACGCGGGATGAAAGGGTCCCGCGACGGCGCTTTCGCGCAGCGAATCGTCCGAATGCAGCCCGACGCGAATCACGTTGATTCCCGCGCGCTCGAATATCTCCAGCAGCTGCGCGGTGATTTTCGCCGCCGCGTCCACCGAAAGCGGCTCGTAGCCGTGCGCTCGGTAGATGTCGCATAGTTCGGTGTTCTCGACCACCTCGCACGGATATATGCGAACGGTGTCCGGCATGAGCCTTACAAACTCGTTTGCCGTGTACAGCGCCGCCGCCTCGGCGTCCTTTTCGCCGTACATCCCGATCATCATCTGCAGCCCGGGCGAGAAGCGCCCGCCGCCGTATTCGCGAATGAGCCTGTGCGCCGCCCGCACCTGCTGCGCGCTGTGCCCGCGCTTGTTTGCCGCCAGTATTTCGTCGTCCATGCTCTGCGCGCCGAGCTCTATCGCGCTGACATGATAGGACGCGAGAAAGCCGAGTATCTCGTCGTCTATCGCGTCCGGGCGGGTGGAAAGGCGTATCCCGCAAGCCCTGCCGCTTGTCACAAACGGCGCCGCCGCTTCGAGCAGCGAGCGCTGAATGCTGCGATCGATTGCCGTGAAGCTGCCGCCGAAAAAGGCGATCTCGGTGTGTCCGTTTTCGTCAAGCTGCGGCAAAAAGCGTTCGCATACCTCGCGCACCTCGTCCGGCGTGGGGGTGTGCGATGCGCCGGAGATACGTATTTGGTTGCAGAAAACGCAGCGCTGAGGACAGCCGTTGTGCGGCACGAAGAAGCTCAGATTCGCGTGCTTTTTCATAGTCCCATGAGCGAGAGCGCTTCCCGCGCGGCGTTCTGCTCCGCCTGCTTTTTGCTGTGACCGGAGCCGACGCCGATGACGTTGGAGTTCAGCCGCACCTCAAAGGTGAACAGCTTGTCGTGGTCGGGTCCCGTCTCGTCCACGAGCACGTAGCGCACCCGTTCCTCGGGATTTTGCTGGATTATCTCCTGCAGCTCGGTCTTGTAGTCGCGGGCGTTCTCCATGGCGCTGTCGTATTCGAGCACAAAGCGCATGACGAACTTCTTTGCCGGCTCAAAGCCGCCGTCGAGATATATCGAGGCGATGATAGCCTCAAAGCAGTCCGCGAGTATGGACGGGCGCGACGCGCCGCCGCCCTTCTCCTCGCCGTGACCGAGCTTGATATACTCGCCCTCGTTTATCTCCCGCGCGTACTTCGCGAGCGCCCCCTCGCACACGAGCGCCGCCCGCTGCTTGGTGAGCTCGCCCTCGGGCAGCTTGGGCCGCTTGGCGAAAAGATACTCGGAGACGACGGTGGACAGCACCGAATCCCCCATGAATTCCAGCCGCTCGTTGCACGCGATTCGCGTCAGCCCGTGCTCGTTTGCATAGCTTGAATGGGTCAGCGCCTCGTCGAGCAGCGAAACGTCGCGGTATTCGTATCCGATTGCCTCTTGAAAGTCCTTCATGCTGTGCCTCTAATCAGTCTTTTTCTTTTGCCGCAAGCTGTACCAGCGTCTCGCTGACGCCGCTTTCGCTCCATGTTATCGCCTGCCGCACCGCGTTCTTTATCGCCTCGGCGTTGGAGCTACCGTGCGCCTTGATGACCGGCTTTTGCAGTCCGATTATCGGCGCGCCGCCGTATTTTGAATAGTCCATGGAATCCTTGAAGCCGCGAAGCCCCGGCTTGAGCGCGAGCGCGGCGAGCTTGGTGCCGAGATTCTTCATGAGCATACGCTTGAGCATAACGCTTATCGCGCTGCCGAAGCCCTCGATTGTCTTGAGTATCATATTGCCCGTAAAGCCGTCCGCAACGACCACGTCGCAGCCGCCCGTCGGTATGTCTCTGCCCTCGATGTTGCCGATGAAGTTGATGTTGCCGTCGGCGGCAAGCAGCTTGTACGCTTCGATTTGCAGCTCGGTGCCCTTGGAATCCTCCGCACCGTTGTTCGCAAGCGCGACGCGCGGGTTCTCTGTGCCCATGACCTTGTTCATGTAAACCGAGCCCATCACCCCGAACTGCGCAAGCATTTCGGGGCGGCATTCGACGTTCGCGCCGCAGTCGATAAGCAGACAGGGCTTGTCTGTCGTCGGCAGCACCACGCAAAGCGCCGGACGCTTGACGCCCTTGATGCGCTTGACTATCATCGTGCCGCCCATTAGCAGCGCGCCGGTCGGTCCCGCGCTCACAAGCGCGTCCGCGCCGCCGTCCGCGACGCAGCGCAGCCCCACGCCCATCGAGCTGTCCGCCTTGCCCTTGAGCACCAGCTTTGCCTCGTCGTGCATATCCATGACCGAGTTTGCGTCCAGCAGCTCGATACCGCTTATGTCTATGCCGTTGTTCTCGGCGCATTTCTTTATGTCGTCCACGCTGCCCGCAAGCACCAGCTGCTGCGAAAATTCGCGCGCCGCGCTCGCTCCCTTTATCATCTCGAGCGGAGCGTTGTCCCCGCCGAAGGCGTCAATCACTATTCTCATCGCAATACTCCTTCATTTTCTCAAGCGCCCTTTGCGCGAGCGCCTCATATCGCAGCTGCTTGTCCCGAATGTGTTCTTCAAGCTCGGGCAGCACGCCCATGTTTGCTCCCATCGGCTGAAAGTCCTTGTTCGGCGAGGTGATGTAACGCAGCATAGCGCCGAGCATCGTCAGCTCGCTTGGTATGTCCGCACTCTCACCGCGCAGCGCCTTGGAAAGAAACCTCGCCGCGAGTATGCCGCTCGCCGCGCTTTCCATATAGCCCTCAAACCCTGTGAGCTGTCCGGCAACGTAAACGTTGGGGTGTCCCTTGATGCAAAGCGTCGGTTCAAGACAGACGGGAGAATTCACAAAGGTGTTTCGGTGCATTACCCCGTAGCGCGCGAACTGTGCGTTTTCCAATCCCGGTATCATCGAGAATACCCGCTTTTGCTCGC
>CAYXRE010000002.1:0-7801 GCA_964466125.1 uncultured Oscillospiraceae bacterium | reverse complement strand
ACCGCCGCATAAGGGCGATGCCCCGTCGCGGGGTCGCGCAGACCGACCGGCTTCATGGGTCCGAAGCGCATGGCGTCTTTGCCCCGCTTGGCGAGCTTTTCAATGGGCATACAGCCCTCGTACACGTCAAAATCGTGCACGACCGCACCCTGAGCGTTCACGAGCTGCTCGTAGAACTCCTCGTAGCGCGCCTTGTCGAAATAGCAGTTGAGGTAGTCGTCTCCTCCGCGGTCATAGCGGGAGGCGGCGCAGACCTTTTGCATATCAATGCTCTCGGCGGTGACAATCGGCGCAGCGGCGTCATAAAAGGACAGCGCGCTTTCGCCGCAAAGGGAGAACAGGCTTTGCGCAAGCTCCCCGTCGGTCAGCGGTCCCGAAGCGACGATCGTCGGAACGCTCTCGTCTATGCGCTCGACTATCTCGTTCCGAAGCGTGATATTCGGGTTGCTTCGTATCCTCTCGCCCACTCGCGGCGAGAACAGCTCGCGGTCCACCGCGAGCGCGCCGCCGGCGGCGACCGAGCAGCCGTCCGCTATCTCCAGACAAAGCGAACCGAGCAGCCGCATTTCCGCCTTGAGAAGTCCGGCGGCGCTGTTTGTTCTCGCCGCCTTGAACGAGTTGGAGCAAACCAGCTCGCACAGCTCGTCGGTCTTCTGCGCCGCAGCGCGGCGCAGCGGCTTTTGCTCAAAAAGCTCGACCTCGTGTCCGAGCGCGGCGAGCGTGTTCGCCGCCTCGCACCCCGCAAGCCCCGCTCCGATTACGCGGACACGGCTCATTTCTCGGCTTCCTTTCGGAATTCGCAGCCTTCCTTCGCACAGTACAGATAGGGCGACTTGCCCTTTTTCTTGAACAGGCTCGAACCGCACTTCGGGCACTTCTCGGCGCTCGGCTCGTCCCAGCTCATAAAACCGCACTCCTTGCCCTTCTCGCACGCGTAGAACACGCGCCCCTTCTGGGAACGGCGCTGAAGCACCCGCGCTCCGCACTTCGGGCAGCTGCCGGGGGTCTCAACGACGATTTTCTTGGTGTTGCGGCACTGCGGGAAACCCGGGCAGGCGAGGAACTTGCCGAACCTGCCGGTCTTGATGACCATCTTGCGTCCGCAAAGCTCGCAGACGACGTCAGTCTCCTCCTCGGGCACCTTGAGCCGCTGACCGTCCAGCGCGGTCTCGGCTTTTTTGAGCGTTTTCGCAAAATCCTTGTAGAACTTGTCGAGGGTCTTGACCCAGTCGGTCTTGCCCTCCTCAATTTTATCGAGGTTCTTCTCCATACCAGCCGAGAATTTCTCGTCCACTATGGTCGGGAACTGGTCTATCATCAGGTCGGTGACGACGGTTCCGAGCGCCGTCGGCTTGAGCGATTTTGCGTCCCGCTCAACGTAGCCGCGGTCGATAATCGTCGAGATGATGGGCGCGTAGGTGGACGGGCGGCCGATGCCGTTTTCCTCAAGGAACTTTATGAGCGACGCTTCGGTGAAGCGCATGGGAGGCTGGGTGAATTTCTGCGCCGATTTAAGCTCCTTTTTGCGCAGCACCGTGTTCTGCTCAAGTGCGGGCAGCGCCGTGAGCGCCGTCTCGGTCTTTTCGTCGGTCGATACCTCATACAGCTTGGTGAAGCCCTCGAAGGTCACGTTGAAGCCGTTGGCGCGGAACAGATAGTTTCCCGCCTCGATATTCGCCGTCACCGTGTCCATGAGCTGGTCGCTCATGCGCGAGGCGATAAAGCGGTCCCACACGAGCTTGTATATCTTGTACTGGTCGGAGGTGAGCGACGCCTTTGCCTTTTCAGGCGAAAGCTCGATGACGGTCGGACGTATAGCCTCATGCGCGTCCTGTACGTTGGACGCGCCCTTGCGCTTATATACCCGCTGGGAGCGGCAGACGTAATTCTCGCCGTATGCCGAGGCGATGTAGCCGTTTGCGGCGTCCACCGCGTCGTCGGACACGCGCAGACTGTCGGTTCTCATGTAGGTTATAAGTCCCGTCGAGCCCATGCCCTCGATGTCGACGCCCTCGTACAGATCCTGCGCGGCGCGCATGGTGCGGCGGGCGGTGAAGCCGAGCTTGCGGGACGCCTCCTGCTGGAGTGTCGAGGTGATGAACGGCGGCTCCGGCACGCGGCGGCGGGTGCCTTTCTTGATGTCCGCGATGGTGAACTCGGCATTTTCAAGCTCTTTGAGTATCGCGTCGCATTCGTCGGCGTTCGCGATGCGGAAATCCTTTTCCTCTACGCCTTTTTTTGTGCGAAGTCTCGCGGGGAAAATCTTTGTCCCGCCGGACGGGCGCAGCATTGCGTCGATATTCCAGTATTCGACCGGCACGAACGCCTCAATCTCCCGTTCGCGGTCAACGATGAGACGGCAGGCAACCGACTGTACGCGGCCTGCGGACAGTCCGCGGCGCACCTTGCGCCAAAGGAACGGCGAGAGCTTGTAGCCGACTATGCGGTCGAGTATGCGGCGCGCCTGCTGGGAATTGACCAAATCGAGGTCAATTGCCCGCGGGTGAGCCATTCCGTTTTCGATGCCCTTCTTGGTAATCTCACCGAAGGTCACGCGGTTGGGCTCCTCACAGCCCAGTCCGAGCAGATAGGCAAGATGCCACGAAATCGCCTCGCCCTCGCGGTCGGGGTCGGTCGCAAGATAGACGTAGTCGCTGCTTTTCGCCGCGCTTTGCAGCTCTTTTATCAGCTTCTCCTTGCCGGATATGTTGAGGTACTGAGGGCGGAAGTCCTTGTCCACGTTCACGCCCAGCGAGTTTTGCGGCAGGTCGCGCACATGGCCCATGGACGCCATGACCTCGTAGCCCTTTCCGAGATATTTTTTGATGGTCTTCGCCTTTGCGGGCGACTCAACTATCACGAGTTTCGACATTTGCAAATACCGTCCTGATATTCAAGTTATTTTATTGCGTAACGCCCGCCCGCGAGCGACGAGACGATTGAATCCATTTCCATTTCGCACAGCGACGCGAGCAGCTCATGTGCGGGAAGCCCCGTTTTCGCGCAAAGCTCGTCGAGCATCGCCTCGCCGCCGCACAGCGCGTCGTAAATCTTTTTCTTTGCGCCGGTGAGCGTCTCGGGCAGCTTTATCTCGGTCTGCGCGCTCACGTTCATGTGCAGCGCGTCGAACAGATCCTGCGCTTCGGTCAGCGGGAACGCGCCTTGCTTGATGAGATAATTGGTGCCCTCGCACGTCGGGGTGAATATGCTGCCCGGCACTGCGAACACGTCCCGTCCGTCGTCCAGCGCCCAGTTTGCGGTTATCATCGTGCCGCTCTTCTTTGCCGCCTCAAACACCACCACAGCCCGCGACAGACCCGAGATTATCCGGTTGCGCTGGGGAAACATTCCCTTGTGAATCGGCGTTCCCGGAGCATATTCGCTGACGACGCAGCCGTTTTGCTCGATTCTCTCGCGCAGCTTTCCGTGACTTTCGGGGTAGGTCACGTCAATGGGCGTGCCGAGCACCGCAATCGTCTTCGCTGCGTTCTCCAGCGCCGTCAGGTGAACCTCCGCGTCTATGCCGTACGCCATGCCGCTGACGAGCGTCACGCCGTTTTGCGCAAGCGGGGTAAATGTGCGGCGCACCGAATCGCGACCGTACTTCGTCGCTCTCCTAGCACCGACCCCCGCGACGCAGTTGCCGCGAAGGGCGCTCACGTCGCCGCTTACAAATATGACAGCGGGCGGTATGCGCGTTATGCGAAGCAGCTCGGGGTACTCGGGGTCGTCGGCGCAAAGCGCCCGTATGCCCTTGGCTTCACAGCGCTCGATAAGCTCCCTTGCGTCGGACAGCGCGACCCTGTTTGCCGCGCGGAATTCTGCGGGCGTAAGCAGCGCCGCAAGCTCGCTCGTATCGCGCGAGTCGTATATCTCGCTTATGTCGTCGCACTCGCGCAGCAGCCGCTTATAGCGTTCGCTGCACGCGCCGAGCGCAAAGTACAGCCAGACCCAGTAAACGATAGCGTCGTCCTCGTGTCTCATCGCAGCTCCCACATAGCCACCGCCGCGGCAGCCGCGGCGTTGAGGCTTTCGACGGCGTCGGTTATCGGTATGATGACCGCGTGCTCGCAGCCGTTCACCGTCTGCTCGCCGAGCCCTCCGCCCTCGTTGCCGATAAGCAGCGCGAGCTTTTCGGCGCGCGGGAGCTTTTCAATCGGCAGTGCGTTGTCATTGAGCGCGAGCGCCACGCTCGAAAAACCGTTTGCTTTCAAAAACTCAAGTGTTTCGCTGTCGCGCTCAAACGCCGTTGTGTCCGCGCTGAACGCCGCGCCCATTGACGTGCGCAGCGTCCTGGGAGAAAAGCGGTCGGCGCAGCTTCCCGAAAGAATGACCGCATATCCGAACGCCGCCGCCGTTCGCAGCGCCGTGCCGACGTTCACGCTGTCCTGCACCGAACACAGCACAAGCGCCCTGCGCGAAGCCGCGATGCGCTCCCGCGCGTCGTCCGGCAGCGCCGCCAAGCCGAAAATGCCCTGCGGCGTTTTCTGGTCTCTGAGTTTTTCGGCGACCGGCTGCGAAATCTCGACCACATCGTTGAGCTCGAAAAAGTCGCTTATGCGCCGTGCGTGCTTTTCCAGCGCCGCGTTCGTCGCCCACAGCTCGCGCAGCAGTCCGCGCTTTGCCGCTTCCTCGCACAGCTTGACGCCCTCGAGCGCGCACAGTCCTTTTTTCCTTCGTTCGCCGCCGTCGCACGCAAGCAGCGCGAACTCTTTTACGCGCTCGTTCGAGCGGCTTGTTATGAGCTGCATAGCGACCTCCGAAACGAATAGTGTAGTTTCTTAATATAATATATAGCGTTTTTGCAAATGTAAAGCAAAAACGCGCGGAATATCAGCAAAGCCCGTACGCGCATTACTGCGCGTGCGGGCTTAAGCCATGGATTAAAGAGCCGCTTTTGCCTTCTCGGTCAGAGCCGTAAAGGCGGCGGGGTCGTTGATAGCCATCTCGCTGAGCATCTTGCGGTTGAGCTCGATGTTGGACTTCTTGAGTCCGTTCATGAACGTGCTGTAATTCATGCCGTTGCTCTTGGCGGCAGCGGAGATGCGGGTTATCCACAGTCTTCTGAAGTCGCGCTTTTTGAGCTTTCTACCGACGTAGGCATAGTTGCCGGATTTGTAGACTGCCTGTTTGGCTGTCTTGAACAGGCTGTGCTTGCTTCCGAAGTAGCCCTTCGCTACCTTAAGGATTTTTTTCCTTCTCTTGCGGGTCATCATTGCGCCTTTAACGCGAGCCATAATATATTACCTCCGAAATTGAGTTGAATTCTTTGTTTATTTGTAGGGGACGAGAACCTTGAGGTTCCCCACATTGGTCTTGTCGGCGTAAGCAGGCTTGCGAAGATGTCTTTTGCGCTTTGTCGTCATCTTGTTGAGGATGTGGGTACGAAAAGCGTGGGCGCGTTTGATTTTGCCGTTTTTGGTGATTTTCGTGATACGTTTCTTTGTGCCGGAATGCGACTTCATCTTAGGCATTTCTATTGTCCTCCAAAAAATGATTACTTTTGCGGTTTCGGGGTCATAAACATCTGCATAGAGCGGCCCTCAAGCTTCGGGTCCTTGTCGATGCCGCCGTACTCGGCGAGCGCCTCGGCAAAGCGTTTCATGACGTCGACGCCCATGCTTGCATGAGCCATCTCACGTCCGCGGAAGCGTATGCTGGCCTTGACCTTATTGCCTTCAAGCAGGAACTTTTTCGCATGACCGAGCTTGGTTTCGAAATCATGGTCGCCGATGTTAAGCGAAAGCCGTATCTCCTTGAGCTCGACGATTTTCTGATTCTTTTTCTGCTCTTTCTCGCGTTTCTGCTTTTCAAAGCGAAATTTGCCGTAGTCCATTATCTTGCAAACGGGTGGTTCGGCGTTGGGCGAAATCTCGACGAGGTCGAGGTCGCGCTCACTCGCATTTCTGAGGGCGTCGTTCAACGACATGATTCCGAGCTGACTGCCGTCTACGTCGACAAGGCGTACTTCCTTTGCCTTTATCTCCTCATTGATGGCCTGTTGGTCTTTAGCTGCTATAGGGATGCACCTCCAAAACAATTTTGCAACAAAAAAAGCGGGATTACTCCCGCGCCCGACACGAAAACAGCTTTCGCCGTTCCGTTCGTATTGACCGGCGCATCTTCTGCGACGCGCGGTGAGCACGGGTGTGCTTCTTTATTGTCGGATTACAGTTTAACAGCCCCGGGGTGGTTTGTCAAGCGAAATATCCGCGCGGCTTTGACAAACACGGGCATTATATATAGAATATCACTTATGGCTCACGGGGTCACGCTTTTTCGGCGTGTTTCCCCTATTTTCGGGCGTTATCGGGGGTATTCTTATGCTCTTAAAGGCAAAACGCGGGTCGGTTCGCGCCGCGGCGGTATATGTCGGCGTCTGCGCGCTCGTGTGGGCGGCGCTCGCGGGGATTTTCCTTGCGCTGTCGTTTTTTGCAATTGTCGGCTTTTTCGCGTTCAATCTGCTCGCCGTCGTTATCCCCGGCATTGCGGTGTTCAAGCTGCTCGGTCTGCGACTGTCCCCGCTCGCCTCGCTCGCGTGCTCCTATGCGCTTGGTATGCTCGCGGACGGCGTGGTCTATTTGATATTTGCCCCCTTCAAGCTGATGTCCGCTTTGCCCTACGCGCTCGGCGCACTGTGCTTGCTTGCTTTATTCTATCTTATTAAAACCCGCTCGACGCCCTTTTGCGCCGAGACGGACGAGGGCGAGCTAAAGCTGGGATACATCTTTTGCTCCTTCGCGCTGCTTGCTACCTTCTTTACGCTGTCCGCCGCCATGCTCGACCCTGAGCTAAGCGGAGCGCGCAGCTACTTCTACGACCTGTTGTACGGCGTGAGCTACGCGGTGAGCGCCGCGCAGGGCTACCCCATGCAGATTATGCAGATGAGCGGCGTCGAGAGCTGGTATCACCTGCTGTACTTCTCGCATTGCGCGCTCATGAAGCTGTGCACCGGACTGGACGCGTTCACCGTCGTGACCAAGCTGTCGCTCGTCACGATTTCGCCGCTGCTCGCCGCCGCCGTGGTCAGTCTTGCAAAGTCGGTGCTCAAAAAGACGTGGCTTACCGCCGTCGCCTGCTTTGCCGCGCTGGTCATCCCCTGCGCGTCCAACGTGCATTCCTACTATCAGGACCTCATCGGCTATCCTCTGGGCATTGCGTTCGCTGTGCTCAGCGTGCTGATGTTCAAAAAAGCCCGCGAGCACGAGGGCACGCTCAACCGTTACTATATCGCCTGCTCGCTGCTGCTCGTCGGCTCGCTTGCCGCAAAGGGACCGCTCGCCGCGCCGATACTGTTCAGCCTGTGCTTCGTGCTGCTGATGGATTTGATTCGCAAGCGGGACATGAAGGTGTTCGCGCGCGGGCTCGCGCTCGCCGTGCCGTTCATCGTCTGCTACTTGCTGCTGTTTCGCTCGGAGGGCGCGGGCGGAATCGGATTTCATCCGACATGGGACTCGACCGCCGCAGTCAACGCCGTGCAGTCACTGTCCTTCCTGCCGCAGTGGCTTTTCCGCGCCGCCGTGTGCGTGAACTTCTCGTTTTCGCTTTATCCGAGCGTGTCGGTGATGTTCGGCTTTTGCGTGCTTTGCATGATATTCCTTCGTAAAAACGAGGAACTGCGCGCACTCAACGAGTTTTGCTTTTCCGGCACGCTGCTCGGACTGATAATCGTAAATTTCGTCCACCAGTCCGGCGCGAGCGAGCTGTATTTTTTGACCGCGATGACGCCGTTTCTTGCGATAAACACCGTGCGGGTCGTTTATGAGCTTATCAAAGCGTGCAAAGCCAAAGCGTTCAAGAT
>CAYXRE010000001.1:32645-42177 GCA_964466125.1 uncultured Oscillospiraceae bacterium | reverse complement strand
GGAAGGGACCGTAGTTGTTGGAGCAGCGGGTGATGTTGATTGGCATCTTGTAGGTGTCGTGATATGCCTTGACAAGCAAATCCGCGGACGCCTTGGAGGCGGAGTAGGGGCTGTGGGGGTCGAGCGGGGTCGTTTCGGTGAAATAGCCCGTCGCGCCCAGCGAGCCGTAGACCTCGTCGGTCGAGACCTGCAGGTACTTGACCCCTTCGCGCCAGACGCCGTCCTCGCCGCACCACGCCGCTTTGGCGCACTCAAGCAGCGTCAGCGTGCCGAGCACGTTGGTCTTGATGAATATTTCGGGGTCGGAGATGGAGCGGTCAACGTGGCTTTCCGCCGCGAAGTTGATAACGGTGTCCAGCGCGTATTCGCCGAACAGCGGCTCGATGGCGTCCCGCTCGCAGATGTCCGCTTGCACAAAGGCGTAGCGCGGGTCGTCCTCGACCGAGCGCAGGTTTTCGAGATTGCCCGCATAGGTCAGCTTGTCAACGTTGAGGATATGTATGTCCTCGTATTTGTCGAGCATATACATTATGAAGTTGGAGCCGATGAATCCGGCTCCGCCGGTCACCATTATGTTTTTCATTTGCTTTCCTCCGCGAGAGTTTTGATATACTGCGCGAGTGCGTCCTGCCAGTCGCGCATCTCGTCGCCGCAGGTGCACCGCAGCATCATGTTGTCGAGCGCGGAATACGCCGGACGGTGAGCGGGGCGCGGGTACTCGGCGGTCGTGCAGGGAACGACTTGGGCGTCAATGCCCGCAAGCCGCACTATCTCGCACGCGAAATCGTACCACGAGCACACGCCGTTGTTGGTGCAGTGATATATGCCGTAGCGGTCGGTCGCGGCGATTTTCAGTATGTGGTGGGCAAGGTCGGCGGCAGAGGTGGGGTTGCCGAGCTGGTCGTTGACCACCGTGCATTTGCCCTCCTCGCGCGCTTTTTTCATTATCGCCTTGACGAAGTTGTTGCCGTTGTAGCCGTATAGCCACGCCGTGCGCACGACGAAATGGCTCGCGCAGCGCTCGGTCACGCAGCGCTCTCCCGCGAGCTTGGTCTTGCCGTAGACGGTCAGCGGCGCGGGGGAATCATATTCGCGGCGCGGCTCGGTCGCATTGCCCGGAAACACATAGTCGGTGGAGACGTGCAGCAGCTTGGTGCGGGTCTGCTCGCAGCATTCCGCGAGGTTGTTGACCGCAAGCGCGTTGGCGGCATAGGCGACGTCGGGGTTGCTTTCGCACATATCGACGTTGGTGTAAGCCGCGCAGTTGAGTACCACGTCATAGCTGCCCTCGTCGAGGCAGGAATGCACCGATTGCTTGTCCGCAAGGTCAAAGTCCTTCAAATCGACCGCCGTCACCGAGGCGTTTTTGTAGACCTCGGGTATCGGACCTATCTCCGAATGCCCCTGCTTAATCTGCTTTTGCAGCTCGCTTCCGAGCTGACCCATGCAGCCGGTTATGAGAATTCTCATGGTGTGCCTCCGTTATTTTTGTTTGACCGACTCGGCGACGCGCAGCAGGTACGCGCCGTACTCGGTCTTTTGCAGCCGCGCCGCGAGCTCGAGCAGACGGGCTTTGTCGATAAAACCGTTGCGGTAGGCTATCTCCTCAAGACACGCTATGTACAGCCCCTGCCGCGACTGGACGGCGTCCACGAAGTTTGCCGCGTCCAGCATTGCGCGGTGATTGCCGGTGTCCAACCACGCCATTCCGCGCCCGAACAGCTCGACTTTGAGCTCGCCTCGCGAAAGGTATTCGTTGTTGACCGACGTTATCTCGATTTCGCCGCGCGCGGAGGGCTTCACGTCCTTCGCAATTTGCACGACGTCGTTGTCGTAAAAGTACAGCCCCGGCACCGCATAGGAGGATTTGGGCTGCTCGGGCTTTTCGACGATGGAGAGCACGTTGCCCTCGTCGTCAAACTCGACCACGCCGAACTCGCGCGGGTTGCTGACATGATAGCCGAAGATGGTCGCGCCCTTCTCCCTCGCCGCCGCGCGCTTGAGCCGCTCGGTGAACGAGTAGCCGTAGAAGATGTTGTCGCCCAGCACCAGGCAGACGCGGTCGTCCCCGATGAAGTCCGCGCCGACTATGAACGCGTCCGCAAGTCCGCGCGGGGTCTCCTGCACGGCGTAGGAGATGTTCAGTCCGAGCTGCGAGCCGTCGCCGAACAGCGTCTGGAAGCCGCCGATGTCGCGCGGAGTGGAGATGATAAGTATATCGCGAATGTCCGCGAGCATGAGCGTGGACATGGGATAGTATATCATCGGCTTGTCGCAGACGGTCAGCAGCTGCTTGGATACGGCAATGGTCGAGGGATAAAGCCGTGTTCCGGCGCCCCCCGCGAGAATTATACCTTTCATTTGAGCTTGAACCCCCATTTGGCAAAGTATTTGAACATACTCGTAACGACGATGAACTTGTATTTAAGCTTGTGGGAGTAGGAGCGCTCCCACGCGTGGATAACGAAGGTATCGGGATAATAGACCGCGCGGGAGATTTGATTTATCCGACGCGTGATGTCCATGTCCTCGAAGTACAGGAAAAAGCGCTCGTCATAGCCGCCGATTTGCTTGAATACGTCGGTTCGTATGACAGAAAAGCAGCCGGTCGCGAACTGGATGTCGATGGGCTTGCTCAGGTCCTCGTCGAGCATGGCGTAGTGGTCGGCTATCGGCTTGAGCTTTTCTTTGAATATGTTGCGTCCGACCAGCGCGAGAAATACGGGGTTGCGCTTGCCGAGCACCTGCACCTCGCCGTTCGGGTGGCGAATCTGCGGGGTGGTCTGCCCGACGTCGAGGTGAGCTTTCATGTATTGCACAAGCTCGCTAATCGCGTCCCGCTCGAGGATGATGTCGGGATTGATTATCGCGTGAAATTCGCTGTCTAACAGCGGCAGCACCGCGTTGTTGCCGTGTCCGAAGCCCTTGTTGTCAGGCAGCGCAATCGTTGTCACCTGCGGGAACGCCGCCTTGATTTGTTCAAGCGAGCCGTCGTTTGAGCCGTTGTCCACAACGTACATCGAAAGCTCGACGCCCTTTGTGTGCTCAAACACCGACGCGAGCGCCTTGAGAATCTGCTCGCCGTTGTGGTAGCTGACAATGCAGCCGCTGACCTTGGTTTTCTCCATCACGCGTTCGCTCCCCCGCTCTCCTTTTGCAGCGCGGCAAGCACGCTTTCACAGCCCTTTTGCGCGTAGGAATACCAAAGCTCGTCAGAGCTCGCAAGTTGTTCACCCGCGATAAGCGAGCAGAAATAATCCAGCACATGAGGGTTGCGCACGACCAGAGGACCAGTGAGCTGCGTGGCGAACACGTTGCCGAGCACAAAGCCCTCCGTTCCGTCCGACAGCAGCTTTTGGGAATCGAACCGCGAGCGGAACATCGGCTCGCCCGCGCGCCCTATCGCCATGGAGGTGTTTATGCACCCGACGACCTCTCCGGGAATGCGGTCGCTTTGCATTATGAATTCGCTGTAATAACGCTTTTGCGCAAGCGACGCGGTCGTCTCAAAGAATCCGAGCCCCTCGCGGCGTTCGCCGCTTGCACTCGTCAGCTCGCTTACGAGCGCGAGCACCGAGCAGCCGCTGATGAGCGCCGTGCCGTCGCTTAGATAGGAAAGAAGCTCGTCTTTGTATGCCGTTATTTCATCGAGCGCGCGAAGCGCCGATTTCTCTGTTCCCGCAGGGATATAAAGCATATCGCAGCCGCCGAAATCGGGCTTTTCGCCGACCGGACATTTGACAATTTCGTTCCCGATTCCCGCGTCCGAAAGCCGCCTGCTCATGAAAAGCGGCGCGGCGTATTCACCGTATAGGTTCAGCAGCTCGGGGTACAGCACAACTATCTTTTTCATTTGCCTTGCCCCCGAAGTCTTTTTTCAAATTTGGGCGTGTCGGTAAAGCAGGTGCACACGTATATGTCGCCGACGGGGCGCGCGTACAGCTCGTCCATCATCTCATCGAGGTCGGGCTTGACGCAAAGCGTCTCGGGCGATATGCCCGCAAACAGCATACGGCACGCAAGGTCGTTCGCGAACGCGCCGCCGAGCAGCAGTTTTTTGACCCGAGCGTCCGCGAGCAGCTCAAAGTCGATGTCCCAAAGCCATGACATATCGTTTGCGATATACTTTCGCGAGAGCTGGTCAACGATGAGCACGACGGTCATTTCCTCGCTGTCCGAGTTGATTATCGTCTCAAGCGCGCCGTCGTAGGCAAGGGAGTTTTCGTGCTTGCACAGCATATATAATCCCTTGTGCCCGTCGATGTCAAAGCTCTTGACCCGTCCGCTTTGCAGACTGTGTCCGTCCAGGAAGCCGCAGACATACTGCGGTTCGATGTGCAGCGCCTCGGTTGCGGCGGTGAACGCGGCGGCGATGTTGTAAGCAAAAATGGTGTTGTCCAGCTGCGGGACTATGCGAAAGCGTCCGTCGAGCACGAAAGCGCCGTCCTCGCGCGCCGTCACGCGGTGATCGGGCGTCTGAGCTTGAAAGCCGCACTGCTCGCAGTGAAATACGCCCAGATGATTGTGAACGCGCGAGTCATAGCCCATGTGCGACTTGCACACGGGGCAGCACGCGCCGTCGTCATAGGCGTGATATGTGTCGGGCTTTTCGCAAAACGCCTCGGGCGAGACGCCGAACCATATCGTCTTGTGATTCTCGGCAAGCGTCGAGGAGAGCGGGTCGTCGGCGTTGAGAATCAAAACCGAGCTTTCCGGCAGCCCCTTTTTGATTTCGCCGAGCACGAATTCGCCGTGACCGTTGCGGGTCATCTGGTCGCGGAACAGGTTGGTCACAAGTATGTGGCTGGGCGCGAAATGCGAGAAGGTGTATTGGCAAAAGCGCTCGTCGCTTTCGAGAATCACGCAGTCCGCCTTTATGCGTCCGCGCAGGTCGCACGCTTGCAGCAGCGCTGTCGCAACGCCTTCGATTTGGTTGGAGCCCTTCGAATTGCACACGACCGACAGCCCCGCGCCGAGCGCGGCGGTGCGTATAAGCTCGGTCACCGAGGTCTTGCCGTTGGAGCCGGTGACGGCGATGACGGTTTGGGGCAGCGTCAGCCGTCCGAGTATGTTTTTGTCCAGTTTGAGCGCTATCTCGCCGGGAAGCGAGCTTCCCCGCCCGAGCAGCGAGCCGAGAAAGCACAGCAGCTTTACAATGAGGATTGTGAGCATCTTTTCACCGCGGTTCCTTTTGGTTTGTTCTTAGCGTTGCCGCTTTTCACTGAAAATACGCGACCGCTTTTTCATAGCACGCAAGGTAGGCGTCCATGTCGATTCCCGTCAGCAGCTCGGCGTTGAAGCTCGCGGGGTCGTCGTAGGTCACGACCGACTGTCCCCAGTGCTCGTCGCCGGGCACGGCGTTTACGTCGATGCGGCAGCGCTCGGTCCGGCACAGCTCGGGATAGGCGACATAAAAGACCGCGAGCGCGTCGTGCACGACCGAAACGGGACGGTCGGAGCGCCCGAGGGCGATTTCGTTGTATTTCTCCGAAAGCTGCGCGACGATGGGCGCCACGCGACCGGGCAGCTTGCCGAGCCGCGCGAGCAGCGAGATGGGCACGCCGGTCTCAAGGGTGATGTTCAGCCCCGCCATGACGACGGGTATGCCGCTTTCAAAAACCAGCTTTGCCGCGGGCGGGTCAGCCCAGAAGTTGAACTCGGCATAGGGGGTGGTGTTGCCCTTTGTCGTCGAGCCGCCCATGACGGCGATTTTGTCGATGTAGTCTTTTGCGTCGGGATGCTTTTGCAGCATTATCGCGACGTCGGTCAGCGGACCTATCGCGATAAGCGTCAGCTTGCCGCGCGACTTCGCCTGCTCATAGATGAAATCCCACGCGTCGCCCTCGGCGAAGTCTCCGTGAGGCTCGGGCAGCACGACGCTGCCCATGCCGGTCACGCCGTGTATGCCCTCGGCGCGGGTGGTGAGCTGCACTTCGAGCTGACGGTCGGCGCCGCGCACGACGGGGCAATCAAGCCCGAGAAAGTCGCGCAGCGCGAGCGCGTTGTGTCTTGTGTATTTCGCAAGCACGTTGCCCTCAACGGGGGTTATGCCCACGATGTCCAGTTTTCCGCACGAGGCGGCAATCATTATTGCAAGGGTGTCGTCGACGCCGGGGTCGGTGTCGATAATAACGGGGATACGCTCGTTCATATAATGCCTCCGGGGGTAACTTGCCGCCGAAAGCGCGGCGGCTGTATATACACAGATGATTTTAACAGATTTATCTGTGCTTTACAAATTTATTTATATATAAGTCGGCGCATAAACTCGGTTGCGGCGGCGGGCGCTTTTAGTGTATAATCGTAACGTAAAAACGACTGTTCGATTCTGCGCGAATGAGAGCGACGCCATGAAACTTCCCGATTATGTGAGCGAAATGATAGACAGGCTCGAGGAGAACGGATATTCGGCATACGTCGTCGGAGGGGCGGTCAGGGACAGCCTGATGCGCCGCCGACCGCTCGATTACGACCTTTGCACCGACGCCGAGCCCGCGCGCATACGCGAGGTGTTCTTCGACCGCGACGTGTTTTGCGAAAACGAGCGCTTCGGAACCATTGTCGTAAGAAGCGGCGAGAATGCCGCCGAGATAACGACCATGCGCGAGGACGGCGAGTATTCGGACGCGCGCCACCCCGATGCGGTTCGCTTCACCAAGAGCCTAAAAAGAGACCTCGCGCGGCGGGATTTCACTGTCAACGCGATGGCATACAACCCCAAAAGCGGGATATACGACCCCTTCGGAGGACGCGCGGATGCGCGCGCACGGGTGCTTCGCGCCGTCGGAGACCCCCGCGAGAGGTTTTCACAGGACGCGCTTCGCATAATGCGGATGGCGCGTTTCTCCGCGCAGCTCGGCTGCGAGCCGGAGCCACAGACGCTTGAAGCGGCAAACGAGCTTTGCGCGACGCTTTCGGCAATAAGCCCCGAGCGGGTGCGCGACGAGCTATACAAGCTGCTCATGTGCGACAAGCCGAATGCCGCAATCGAGCGCTACAAGCAGATAATCTTTGCCGTAATTCCCGAGCTTGCCGCCTGCGACGGATTTTTGCAGTACAACCCCAACCACGCCTACGACGTGTTCAAGCACACCGTCGAAACGGTCGGGCACACCGGCAAAAACCTTACGCTGCGCCTCGCCGCGCTGCTGCACGACGTCGGCAAGCCGCTGTGCTTTACACAGGACGAGACGGGACGTGGGCGCTTTTACGGGCACATGGAAGCGGGCGAAGAGCTTTCGCGCGGGATACTCGCGCGGCTGCGCGTGCCGCAAAAGACCGCCGAGACCATCAGTATGCTCGTGCTCAATCACGACAAGCCCTACGCCGCGACCCCCGAATCCGCGCGCTTCTGGCTCAATCGGGTCGGGCGCAAAAATATCTTTTTACTCATTGATTTGAAAAAAGCTGATTGCCTTGCCCACGCAAAGAGCTACCACAACCGGCTCGGACGAATCTACGGCTTTCGCCGCGAGGTGCAAAACGCGCTCGCGCGGCACGACTGCTTTTCGCTCAACACACTCGCGGTGAACGGCGCGGACGTGAACAGGGCGCTGTCTCTCTCTCCCGGACCGCTCACGGGTGAAATACTCGACGCGCTGCTGAGCGCGGTAATTGAGGGGAGAGCTCAAAACGAAAAGAGCGAGCTTATCACGCTCGCGCTCGAATATAACAACGAAAGGACACAACCGCAGAATGATTCAAATAGAGATGGACAACGGCAAACGAATTGAAATCGAGCTCTACCCCGAATACGCGCCCGAGACGGTCGAAAACTTCATCGACCTTGTCTCCCACGGCTTCTATGACGGGCTGATTTTTCACCGCGTCATCGAGGGCTTCATGATTCAGGGCGGCTGCCCCGACGGCACCGGCATGGGCGGCTCCGGCAAGAATATCAAGGGCGAGTTCGCGCAAAACGGGGTCAAAAATCCGCTCAAGCACGAGCGCGGCGTGGTGTCCATGGCGCGCTCGATGAATCCCAACTCCGCCAGCTCCCAGTTCTTCATCATGCACGACGACGCGCCGCATCTCGACGGCTCCTACGCCGCGTTCGGACGGGTGGTCGAGGGCATGGACGTCGTCGATGAGATAGCCACCACCCCCGTTGACCGCAACGACAAGCCGAAAACGCCGCAGGTCATGAAGCGCGTGACCTACGTAGAATAAACGCCGAATACTCAGGCGGGCCGCGTCGTCCCGCAAGGGCGGCACGGCGCGCCGGTTTTATCCCCACGCCGCGATTACCCGTCGGAAAACCGACGGACGAGGCGCGCAAAACGCAGTGCCTCAATCCCGCCGCGGCAAGAGCCGACGCCGTTCGTCAAAGGCTCGCCCGTACGCCGCGAAAACGTCGAAAATCGCATCGGTCGCGCGCGAATATTGTGTAATATCTTTATTTACATAAGTTTGCGGCGGTGGTATCATAACAATAATTGAAACTTAGAATGGGAGGCGTATGGGTTGTCGGAAGTCTGCGAGAGCGTATCGCTCGAATTCAGCTGCCCGTGCGCCAAGGTGTGGGACGCGCTTTGCGATGCGTCCACCTATGAGCGCTGGTACGGCTACCCTTATGCGCTGAAAGCGAGCACGCAGGACGGCGAGCTTCGGCTGGGAGCAAAGATCTGCTTTGAAGGACGCGCGGGCACGAGCGTTGTCACGGCGTTCGAGCCGAACGCGCGGCTGACTATCGGTTCGAGCGCGGAGAGCAACGACTTTGAGCTTGTTGAAAACGAAAACGGCTGTACCGTGCGGCTGACCACGGTGCTCGCGCAAAGTTTGGATTGGAACGGCACCGACAAGGCGCGCGCCCGTGCGAACCGCGAGATACTGCGCTCGCTGCGCCGCGTGTGCGGCGCTGTATCGGCAAGCGAACAGGACAGCGACAGCGAAACGCCCGCCGTGCCTGAATACAAGGCGCCGTCGATATTCTCCCAGCTGCTCGCCAATCTCGCGCGCGGCTACAAAAGCCCGCTCAAGAGCAACCGCAGCTCGCTTGAGGACACGGTCAAGCTCGGGCGGATAATGGACAACACCGAAAGCTCGGTCGCCGTGCACCCCCGCGCCGCAGCGGCGGCGGTCATCATGTTTGCGCTGCTGTTCGGAACGCTGCTTTACTGCTCGCGCTTCAAGACCAACGACATCGTCCCGAGCACGGGACTGTCGCTGACCCAAAGCGAGGGGGTAAACAAGGCGAACGTCGAGCGCATTGCAATCGGACAAAGCCGCGACGAGCTCGAGCTCATGCTCGGCTGCGCGGGACTGCGGCTGTCCGGTACCGAATACTACTATCGCTCCGCCGACGAGCTTGCCTCCGGCGTAAGCGGCTGTTCGCTGTTCGTGACCTATGATGCGTACGGCAGCGTGCGGCGCTACGGCTTCATCGACAACGCGCGCGCGCGTGAGCCTTACACGCAGGGCATACACGACGTCGCGCTGCTGCTGGACAGCACTATGGACGCAAGCGAGTGCGAGCGGGTCGTCGGACAGGAGCTGTCCGCGTCGCACGCGAGCCTGACAGCGGACGCGCTGA
>CAYXRE010000001.1:0-32635 GCA_964466125.1 uncultured Oscillospiraceae bacterium | reverse complement strand
GCTGTCCGCGTTCTGGGTGGATAAAAAGGACGTGACGGTCGTTCACTTCGGGCGGCTGGACATTACGCGCAGCATATTCGACCCGCTGTTGGTGTCCGAGCTGACCGTTCGGCTCAACGCCGAGGAAAACTACGCCACTGCGCAGTTCTATACACCCTATGACCCCAACAACACCATGGAGTACGCGGTCACGTCGGAAAAGCTCAGCCGGCAGTATAAAAGCGACACCAACTACCGTGCCGACCGCTTGGCGTACGAGAGGATATTCCTGCTGCTGGGCAAGACCCGCACGCAGGTGGACGCGGTGCTAGGCACCGAGGGCGTGGACTACGCGGCGACCTTCAACGACGCGGTGATATGCTCCTACTCCAGCCGCTCGAGCGTGAGCGACGAGGCGCAGTACCGCTACCGCTACAACATTACCTTCGCGAGCCCCGACGACACGGCGGTGAACGTGACGATGCAAAACGGCTATCTTGAGGCAGGCGGCAGGGTGCTGCTCGATCGAAGCGAGTACGCGCTGCGCAAGGGCATGACGCTGTACGAGCTATACTCCCAGCTTTGTGTGCTGCCGACCTACGCCGAGCTCAACGCCGAGACCTTCACGCTTTGCTACGGACAGCGCAATGAGACGGAGGACGGCTACGAATATGACCTTACGGTGACGCTCGATTACCCGACGCGCTCGGTTGCCGATTATAGATTCTACACTGAAGAAAGCGAAAACTGATGGCTTACGACAAACGTGTTTTGAAATCCCAAATACGCATAGGCGCACCTATCTCGCTGGTCTGGAGCTATGTTTGCGACGAGCGCCGCATAGCCGCGCTGTTTGAGGGCGGCTGCGAGGCGTTCTTTTCGTCCGACAACGGCGAGACGGCGGGCAGGCTTCGTCTGGGCGAGCATACGTACAAGGTCCGCATGAGACCCTACGACGCGCTTGCGGTATGCGGCGAGACCCGCCTTGCGCTGCGGCTCACCCGCGCCGAGGACGGCAGCACCCTCGCCACGGCGGCGGCGACCTTCGACAGCTCGGACGGCGTCGAAATAGACGCCGCGCAGCTCTCGCAGCTTCTCAATGCGCTTGCAGGCGCGTCGCTGCGTCAGTACCGCGCGGTGCAAAGCTCCGCGTCTCAAAACGTCCCCGCCCAAAATGCGGCGCAGCAGCCCTCCCGCGTTTCGTCGCCGCAAAGAGAACAGCCGCGTGCCGACGAAACAGTAGTTTTTAAGGACAACAGAAAAGCCCCGCAAAAACGCGCGGCAAAGGAGCGCGGCGGCGTGTTCTGGACGCTGTTCGGCGTGCTCGCGTTTGCGGCTGCGGCTTGCTGCATATTCGGCTATTTTTCCAAAAACAATATCGCGCCCGTTGCCGCGGCGACGGCTTCCGGCTCCGACTCGGTGTCGTGGGAGAGCGCCAAGAGCGTTCTTGTGGGCGAAGCGCGCGCCGACGTCGAGAGCGCGCTCGGCTGCACGGGAAGCGAGTACAGCGGCGCGACGCTGTACTGCTCAAATGAGCTTGCGGCAAACTCCGTGCCCGCGCGCCAGCTGTTGGTGCGCTATGAAAACAGCAAGGTGAGCGAGGCTACCTATCTTGATTTGAACAACTGCACCGCCGTCGGCGCGGCGAGCGGTGCCACCGGCATCGAGCCGAGCGCCGAGATGAGCTGCGACGACATTGCGGCGCTCGCGGGCTGCGGAATCTCGATGACCCGTCGGTATATTAAGGACGGCGAGGAGTTTGTCGAGGTGCATTTCGGCTATGTTGACCCGTTCGCGAATTTCGACCCCGAATGGCGCGGCTCGACGGTGGTGACGATAAACCTGACCACTCCGTCGGCGCGCGTGGACAACTGGCTGCCCTATGACGGGTGCGACCCGCTGATGATTGATTCGCTTGAGGGAAGCCCCGCAAGCGCGCAGTATGACAGCTATACCGATTTTCTCGCGGACAAGTTTCAGAGCGACCGCGCGATGCTCATGCTCAAGCGCTATTCCCGCGGCGACGCGTTTCGGGTTTTCGGCGCGATGAGCGAATATGACGCAGGCGGGGGGAATACTCTTTACAGGGTGTCCTCGTCCGAAACGCTGCCGGACGGCTCCAAGCCGCTTTATGAGATATGCTGCGGCTTCGACACGACAGGGCTGTTTAAGCTCTCGTCCTTTGCGAATATGCGGTTGTTCGACAAGGCGGGTCAGCTGGACAAGACCGACGTGGCGGCTGTCAGGCGGAACATGACCTACAACGAGGTGCGCTCGCTGCTGCAAGTGCTGCCCAGCGCGCTTTATGTCAACAGCAATTTCTATACCCTGTGCTACGGCGCGCACGTCGGCACCGGCGAGGTCTCCGAGCAGTTTGAGCTGGTCGTCGAGATAGATATAAACACGGGCTATGTCCAAAACGTCTACAACAACGGCTCTCCCGCGTCCGCACAGACGCCGGAGGCACAAACAACGGGGGACGGCGAATAATGAGATTTGGGGCGGACAGAACACGGCTTTCGCAGCTGGTTGCCGCGGATATGAAGTATTTCGGCAGCAGGGTTGCCGTGCCGTTTGTCGCGGGCTGCACGATGCTCGTGTCAGCAGTCGCGCTGCTGTTTTCGGTGTTCTTTTATATCAGCGAGCCCCCCACGCAGCAAAATCTCACCTATCTGTATCTGTCCTCGCTTATGCTCGCGCTGATCATCGTATGCTATATTGTATATCGCATTCGCAGCGCAAGAAACGGCGTGCAGTTCGGAAGCGTGATGCTGTTTTCCGCAATGTGTTATTTGGTGTGCGGCATATCGGGACTGGCGCTCATGCGCACTTGCTGGATGTGGCGCATGATTACCATCTCGCAGGGTCAATACCACCAATACATCTCAAGCGTATGCAGTTATTCCGTTATACTTCCGCTGGCGTTCGCCGCGATTTTCGCGCTCATCGTTTTTACCGATACAGGTCACAACCTTCCTTATACGGGCTGGGTGTACAGGCTGTATATCTTCATCCCCGTGTCGGTCATGCTTTTCGTAACGCTCGGCACCCGCTTCAGCAAGGAGTCCACGGCGTTTTCGGTCGCCACGCGCAGTTCGATTATCTACCTGTCTCTCATCCTCACGTGCGCGCTCAACTTTGTTTTTAAGTACATCATCTATCGGTATTTGCAAAGCACCCCCTCGCGCTACGAGACCTTCATAAAGGTCAAGCACGCCAAGCCCGCCGTCAGCCGCTCTGCTCATTCGGCGGCGCTGAGCCCGTTTGAGCAAAAGCCGATCGAGACGGTTAAACCCGCGCCCGTTGTCGAGCTCAAGCCCGAACCCATCGAAGAAGACAGACCCGAACCGGCCATTGAAGCGAAGCCTTCGCCGATTGAAAAAGTCGAGCCGATGCCCGTCGCAGAGATCGCACCCGAACCCATTGAGGAAATCAAGCCCGAGCCTGCTGCAGAACAAACACCCGAGCCGATTGCGCATATTAAACCCGCGCCTGCGACGGAATTCGAGCAGACGGACGACGACTTGGTCGTCGAGACAAAACGCACGCGGATAGTCGGCGGCGAGGAGGACGATGATTACGTCCCGCTTTCCGAGCGCATTGCGGCGTTCGGCGCGAGGGTGAAAGCGCTGTTCGCAAAGGACAAGCCAGAGCAAGCGCCGAGCGACGAAAACGAGCCGGAAAAGGACGCGGACAAGCGCGTCTATCACTATGAGCCGAAGCTGCAAGAGGCGCCCAGCGAGGAAGAAAAGAGCGGGGAGCAGCCGACTGAAGCAGAGAAGCCGAAAGAAGCCGCAGAGGTCGAGCAGACCGTTGAGGTTGAAAGCGAAGAAACAGCTGAGGAGCCAAAGGCGGAAGAGCCCAAGCGGGATGACGCCGAGGCGACCGAGCCGCAAAACGATATGCCGCCGTCGCAGGAAATCACCGCACAGGAAGCCGAGCGGACCGAAGAAAGCGGGCTCGAAGCTCCCAAGCGCCGCTCGCGCTTTGCACAGTGGCTTAAAAGCCTAAAAGCGGCTGACGAGCAGCCCGAAGCGCAGACAGAAGCTCCGTCGGACGAGAAGGTGTCGCTTGAAGCGGAAACGCAGACCTCGCCCGCAGAGGATTTGACCCGCACGGTGATTATCAAGCTGCCGGACGACATTCGCATGGCGGACACCGAGCCGCTGCCGCCGACCCTCGCGCAGCGGGTGCGAAACGGCATAAGCAAGCTGTTGGAAGCGCGCGAGCATCCCGAGCAAGCCGAGCGGACACAGGAAACGACGGGCGCGGAAAAACGCGTTTACCATTACTCCAAGCCCGAAAAGCCGACCGAGGAGAGCAAAGACGGGAAGCGGTCTAGCGAACCGACAGAAGTCCCCGCGAGTGAAACTGTTGAGCCGAAGTTGGCGCCTGACGAGGAAAGCAGGCGCGACGAGCAGGCGACCGAGAATACCGTCGAAGTCGAGCCGACCGTCGAAACGCAAAGCGAAGAACAGCCGCCCGAGAAGCCCGAAGCGGACAATCCCGAGAAGGAAACTTCCGAAGCCGCCGAGCCGCAGAACGACACGCCGCCGACGGACGAAAGCTCCGCGCAGCAAGCCGAGCTTACAAAAAAGGATGAAGACCCCGACGAAGAAAATGAAGCGCCCGTGCGCAGAAGCCTTAAAGAATGGTGCGCGCACTTTATTGGTTCCGCCGTCCCGACGCGCGAGCCGCAAGCCGACGAGGCGAGCGGGCAAAGCGCGTCCGCCGAAGCCGCGACGGAAACCCCCGATGTTCAGTCAGAGCCGCCCGAGCGTCGTTCGCGCCTTGCTAAGTGGCTGGATAAATTGGCGGCGGCGAGCGAGAAGCCCGCACAGCAGCAAGAGCAGCCTCAAGGCGAGAGCGTGCCGCTTGACGTCGAGCCGCAGTCCCCGCCCGCAGAGGATTTGACCCGTACGGTGATAATCAAGCTGCCCGACGACATACGTGCGGCGGACACCGAGCCGCTTCCGCCGACCCTTGCGCAGCGGGTGAGAAACGGCATTGACAAGCTGCGCGAAGCCCGCGGGCAGTCCGAGCAGACACAGGAGACGCAGAGCGCTGAAAAGCGTGTATATCATTACTCCAAGCCGGACGCGGCGACCGAGGAAAGCGACAACGGGCAGGTTGCCGAGAAATCCGTTGAAGCCACCGCGAACGAAGCCGTATTGCCGCCCGAAAATCCGACCGAAGCGCCGCAGGACGCGCAGGCGGAATCCGAGGATAAGTCGAAGCCGCTTCAGCGGGTAAAGGCGTGGCTGAGCCGCTTCATGAATCAGGCGGCAACCGCCGAGGACATCACGCTCGACGTTGCGGACGCAAACGAGGACGCGGTTTCCTCAGACGTTGAGGAAATCGTCAGCGAGCTTATAGACGAGCCGCGTGAGGAATCGCCGCAGCCTATGAGTGAAGAAGCAGCTCAAGAAGAACCTGCGAAGGACGCGGACGTGCCCGAGCAGAAGCAACGAGAAAGCGAGCCCGATACGGCATCGATTGCAAAGACGCAGACGCAGCCGAAAGCGACGCCGCCCAAGCGTACTGTTGAGACGCTTGAGGAGATACGCGCGCGGCTGGGAGCGCTTGAGAGCAAAACGCCCGACGCGCCCAAGGCGTACTCAAAAATCGAGGTCAAGCCTGTAAACGCCGAGCCGGACATCGTCGAACAGCTTGAGGAACCGCAGCAGACCGAAAGTGAGCCTGCGCCCGAGCAAACCGAGCCGGAGCTCACCGACGTGATGGACGAGGGCTTTTCCAAGCACGAGCCGATGAAGCCCAAGCACAAAAGAGATTAGAAGCCCGACGCAATAAAGCCCCGTTTTCCGCTATTGCGGAAAACGGGGCTTTTGGGTGCATTGTTATCCTTGCAGCTGCGCGAGAGTCGGTATCACGACGCCGTTGACCACGTCGATTATCGCAAAGCGTTCGCCCGAGTAGCTTGACGCCGCGCCTGGATTGAGCACGGTCATGCCGTCGCGCGTTTCGCAAAACGGCTCGTGAGTGTGGCCGAACAGCACGATGCCCGCGCCGATTCGCCTTCCCTCATGCACAAGCTCACTCAAGCCGTACTTGACCGAGTAGGGGTGCCCGTGGGTGAAGAAGATTTTCTTTCCTGCGAACTCGACGGTCTTTGCGGGCGGCTCGGCGATGCTGCGCGAGTCGCAGTTGCCGCTCACGCACATGAGCGGTATCTCGGGGTGGTTGAGACGCAGCATTTGGGCGTCCCGCCAGCCGTCTCCGAGGTGCAAGTATAGCTCGGCGTTCGGGTGTGCGGCATAGATGCGCTCAAGCGACTGCTCGCGTCCGTGCGAGTCGGAGAAGACTATCAGCTTCATTCCCCGCCCTCCGAGCTGAGGGCTTTGTACAGCTCGCTTTTGCGAAAGCCGCTGTTAGCTGCCGCGCGCTTGCAAGCCTCGCTGAGCGGCGCGCCGCCCTCGTAGAGGGCGCGCGCTTCGGCGAGTGCCTCGCCGAAGCTGCGCTCGCCGTCCGCCGGGGCGGACGGCGGCGCGCCGCAGACGACCAGCACATATTCGCCGCGCGGCTCCCGCGTATCATATTCCTCTTTCGCCTTTGCAAGCGTCGTTCGCGTGATTTCTTCGTGCAGCTTGGTCAGCTCGCGCGCAATCGTCATCTCGCGGTCGCCGAGAGTCTCCAGCAGATCCGCAAGCGTCTTTTTCAGCTTGTGCGGCGCTTCGTAAAAAATCATTGTGCGCGTCTCCGAGACGATTGACTCCAGATGCTCGCGCCGATTTTTCTTGGACACGGGAATAAACCCCTCAAAACAAAATCGACCCGAAGCCAGTCCCGACGCGCAAAGCGCCGTTATCGCCGCGCACGCCCCGGGAATCGGCACGACCCGAATTCCGCACTCGATTGCCTGCTTGACGAGTATCTCGCCCGGGTCGCTGACGGCGGGAGTGCCCGCGTCTGAACACAGCGCGCAGCTTTCGCCCGCAAGCAGCTTTGCGATAATTTCGTCGCCGCGAAGCCGCAGGTTGTGCGCATAGTAGCTCACAAGCGGCTTTTTGATGCCCAGATGATTGAGCAGCTTCGCGGTCACGCGGGTGTCCTCCGCCGCCACAAAATCCGCGTCCTCAAGAGCCTGTGCGGCGCGCGGCGAGATGTCGCCGAGATTGCCTATCGGCGTCGCGATAACGTATAACACAACTTCCTTGTCCATATCAAAACCCCACCTTTGCGCCGTCGTTTGTGACAATGTCCGGCTCGACAGTCAGTCCAACGCTCACGTGAAAGCGCGCGTCGCACAGCACCAGCCACGGTTTGCCGTCCGCGCGGTTTTTCACCATTTGCAGCCGCTTCGGCTCAAGCGAATTGTCTTTGAGCGCCGCGAACAGCTCGCTTAGCCGCTCGGGTCTCCAGCACACGCACAGCCGCCCGCCCGTCTTGAGATTTCTCGCGGCGGCGCGCGCCACGTCATATATCGTGCACTCGGTCTCGTGCCGTGCCGCCCGCTCGTCCGACCTGACGCTCTGCGCGCCGGTGCCGAGCTTGAAATAGGGCGGATTGCAGCTTACGGCGTCAAAGCCGCGCCCCTCGCAGTACTCCCGCAAATCGCCGCACACAACCTTGAGCGACGCGAGTCCGTTGTGCTCGGCGGAGCGGCGAATCAGTCCGCAGGCGTCCTCGTTGAGCTCAAGCGCGCTGCATTCCCCCTCAAAGCCGAGGTCGTACAGCCGCAGCGGGATGATACCACACCCCGAGCCGAGGTCCAGCACCCGCTGTCGGCGTTTGACTTGCATGAAGGCGGCAAGCAGCAGCGCGTCCTGCCCGAAGCGGACGGTGTCGCTTATAAAAACGGTCGTCCCGTTGTTGTGCAGCGTTTCGCTTTGCGTCATAAAGAATATCCTTAATACGGAATATGGCGGACACACCAAAGATGTGTCCGCCATTGTTCAAGCGTTTTCGGACTTAGTCCTTCTGAGAGATAGCTCCCACGGGGCAGCCCTCTGCGCAGGTTCCGCAGTCGGCGCACACGGCGGGGTCTATTTCATACTTTCCGTCTCCCTCGGAGATGGCGCCGACGGGGCAGGAAGCCTCGCAGGAACCGCAGGAAATGCAATCGGTGCTTATAACGTATGCCATTTGTAGTCCTCCATAGTATTTATCGGCGTTCAAAAACATAATAGCATATAAATCAAATAATTCAAGTGCAAAAACGTGTCAATCGGTCAACATCGACTCGTCGGTCGTCTCTCGGCGGGGCTTTTGAGCTCCCTTGCCGGAGGACAGCAGCCGCACGTCGGCTATCGAATAGCTGTGAGGAGCGGAGTCGGGGTTGTCCATGAGCCGCACCTTAATCGTTCGCGCAAGTATCGCGCTGTCAACAACGGTGCCCTTGCCGTCCGGCGTCTGCACAAGGCTGCCGTTTCGCGGGGTCTGCTTGATGAGCTCGTCGTACACGTTCTGCTCGTACTTCAAGCAGCACATAAGCCGCCCGCACGCACCGGAAATCTTCGCGGGATTCAGCGACTTGCCCTGCTCCTTCGCCATCTTTATGGACACCGGCTGGAAGTCGAACAAAAAGCTCGCGCAGCAGAATTCCTTGCCGCATATTCCAAGACCGCCGAGCATCTTGCTCTCGTCGCGCACGCCTATCTGGCGCAGCTCGATTCTCGTGCGGAAAACCGACGCGAGGTCCTTTACGAGGTCGCGGAAATCCACGCGCCCGTCGGCGGTAAAGTAAAACAGTATCTTCTGTCCGTCAAAGGCGTATTCCACGTCCACCAGCTTCATGTCCAGCTTGTGCTCGCGTATCTTGCGCATACAGGTCTTGTAAGCTTCTGCCTCTTTCCCGCGGTTGCGCTCATACTGTGCAATGTCCGCGTCGGTCGCCTTGCGAAGCACCGCCTTGAGCGGCTTGACGACCTTGCTGTCCTCGACTTCATGTATGCCCGACACCGCGAAGCCGCATTCAAGTCCGCGCGCCGTCTCGACGATAACGCGGTCGCCGCGCTTGATGTCAAAGCCGACGGGGTCAAAATAATATTGCTTTCCGACGTTGCGGAAACGCACACCGATAACCTTGGTCATTTGTTTTTCTCCGTTGTGTAAAGCCCCGCCGCAAGCTGCGTGCAGAGCAGTTTCTGGTTTAGGAACGAATCGTTGTCCTCTCTCGCGGCGATGATAAGGTGCTGCAGCCGCTCGATTTGAGCCGCGTCGATAGCAGTGTCGCTCACCGCGGCGTCCAGACAAAACTCCGCGTCGCTCAGCAGCTCGCGCAGCTCGTCGCGGTTTGCCGCGCCGTCCAGCGCGCTTATTGCCCCCAGCTTGTCCGCACGAAGCGCCGCGCTCACAAATCGCTCCGCTGCGTCGGATATCGCCAGCCGCTCCGGTGAGGACAGCGCTTGCAGCGCAAGCCCGAGCCGCCCGCAGTACCGTGAGCAAAGCCGCGTTATGCGAGCCCTGTCATATTCGGGAAAGCGCGCGCGCAGGCTCGATTCACACTCGTCGCCCGACAGCGGCAGCAGGTACAGCGGCACGACGCGCGAGCGGACGGTCTCGATGACGTCGAACGCGTCCAGCGCAGTGAGAATGAACAGCACGCCCTCAGGGGGAGCCTCCAGCGTCTTGAGCAGCGAGTTGGAGGAGCTGACGTTCAGATTCTTAGCGTCGCGTATGAGCACGACACGCCGACCGTTGGACATAACGGCGCTCTTGTTGACCTCAAAAAGCGCGGCGCGAACATCTTCGACAGGTATGTTGCCGGAAGCGCCGCTCCCGTGAAGCTCAATGCAGTCGGGATGCTCCGAGCGCCCGACAAGTCCGTTTTCGTCGCCAAGATACGCTCCTGCGAGCAGCCGCGCGGCAAAGTTGCGCCCGCAGCCCTTCTGCGCACATATCATTATTGCGTGGGGCAGCCGTCCGCCGTCCAGCATTGACACGGCGCGTTCCTTGAACGCCGCGTTGCCAAGCAGCGGCGCAAAAAACTCAGAGCTTTTCAAAGCGCTCAATGTTCTGCACAAATATCGTCGCGCCCCCGACGGTCACCTCGAGCGGATAGGAGCTGGAGATGCCCATGCCGTAGGAGGCGGTCGCGGGTACGAGCTGCTTGCGCTGACGGCTGTGCTCGGCAATCACGGCAAGCGCCTCGTCCACCCGCTCGTCCGAGACGGCGGTGATGAAGGTCACGTTGCCCGCTTGCAGAAAACCGCCCGTCGTCGCAAGGCGCGTGACGGAAAAGCCACAGGTGGTAAGCCCGTCCTGAACGTCCGAGCTGTCGTCTTTATTCACAATAGCAGTAATCAGCTTCATAATTTAAGCCTCCGACCGATTTTGTCATTTGCACGCTTATTATTTTAGCATTTTTCCGCGTCGAATACCACTGTAATTTACCGCCGGTACCCGAAGTCGGTCAAGGTCATTCAACGCGAAGTATTATTGATAATGTGTAAATAATTCCATTGTCAAAATCAATATGTCGACGCTTAGGCACTTTTCAACGATTTCAACAGACTTTTCAACAATTGATTTTTGCGCCCCGATAACAAGGCGTATATTTCCAAAAAGTCAAGCCTTTTTTTCGCGCAATGAGCGAAAAAAATCGGCGAGCAAAGCGGAGCATTCCTGCTCCAGCACGCCGCCGCGCAGTCGGGGAGAATGATTGTAGGGCATGGCAAAAAGATTGCAGACGCTGCCGCACGAGCCGGCTTTTTCGTCGTATGCGCCGAACACGACACGGTCGATTCGCGCGTTGATGAGCGCCCCCGCGCACATCGGGCAGGGTTCGAGCGTGACGTACATCGTGCAGCCGAAAAGCCGCCAGCCGCAAAGTGCTTGGCACGCTTGCGCGATTGCGCTCAGCTCCGCGTGTCCGAGCGCGGTTTTGCCGCTTTCCCGCGTGTTGTGGGCGCGCGCGATGACCTCGCCGTCCTTCACGACGACCGCGCCGACAGGCGCCTCGCCGAGCTCAAAAGCCTTTTGCGCCTCGCTCAGCGCTTCGCGCATGAACAGCTCGTCGGCGCTCACAGCGTCTGAATCCTCGCGACCATGAAGTAAACGCAGATTGCAAGATACAGCGCGAAGGACAGGCAGACGAATCGCCGCATATAGCTGAAGTTCGGCTTCTCATAGCTTATGTTGCGGTGGTATCGAATGAAGAAGAACATACAAAGCAGAACCGCCGTCAGGCACAGCAGTGCGAAAATCGAATCTACGATTATCTGGAAAACGGGGAAATCCTGCGCGCGGAAGGTCAGCGAAAGCAGCGTAATCGCGTTGCCGAGTGCATGAAATACCATGCAGATAGTCAGCGAGTTTGTTTTGATGTATATAAGCGCGAGAGCAACGCCCATAATGAGGCTGCCCAGCAGATTTGAAGCGTCGGTGTGAGCAAGTGCGAAGAAGACGGAGGAAAAGGCTATCGCGTAGCCCTCGCCGTCAAAGTACAGCGACGACATTATCTTGCCGCGGAACATATACTCCTCAAACAGCGGCACGAACATTATCTTTTGCAGCGCGTATAGAATCCATGCGTCGGAAAATGCGGCGTAGGTGGGAGGTGCGGTGGCAGTGACGCCGAAGATGTTCAGCAGCAGCCGAATAAGCGTCGCCGCCCCGCGAGCGCAGAAATAAAGACCGCCCGAAACAGCCCAATACACAGGCTTGGTTTTCGCAAAGCTCGCGCGCGGACCATATCGAAGTATCAGCAGCGGCAGAACATAGGAAAGCGCATAGGCAGCGCAGCGGGCAAACTCCGCGGCAAGCTCGCCGTATATCAAGAAATACTTTGCGAGCATACCGAACAGGGCGCTGCCGACAACATAAACGCTCAGCGCGAAGCAGGCGGTGTGCAGCCGCGATTTGGAGTAGGTGCCGCTCATTGCCATAGGGTCCCCCAAGAATGCAAAAGTAGTTAGATATAGATATTATACCACAATTATCGAATTTTTACAGTTATCGGAGTTTTTTTGTCAAAAACTGTACAAATTCACCGATTCCGCACAATTGGTACAAGAATGGGACACATTATGAGCTATATTATGAATACAGAAAGAAAGCGGCAGCTTGACGGATTGCAAATAACGCAATGCACACAAAAACGGAGGACGCAAAAATGACGCTTCGGCAGACGGGACTGTTCAACATAATATGCGCGATGCTCGGTGCTCGTGATGTAGACTGGAACGAGGAGCCGGCAGACGACGGCTACAACGACTACTGGGGACGCGAGGAGATTGACGAGCCGATTTTCTGGAGCGACTTTGTTGCGAGAAGCCGCATACACGTTGAAAACGGCGGACTTTCGGGCGCGAAAAAACGCGCATAAGCGCGTCAATCGCATATCGACAACCGCCCGAAAACGTGCTAGAATAAATGCGTTCGCCGCAGCGAACGCATTTTCGTTTTCGGCGACTGCCCCGCACTGAACGAAGCGGCAGCCCCAAAGCTCCAATTAAATACGCGCCCGTAGCTCAGCTGGACCTCGCAGAGGTTCTCGCGCCCCGAAGGGGTGTAGAGCGTCCCGCCGCGCAGCGGCGGCAAAGCTCAAGTGAAGGACAAAGATTTCAAGACACAACACAATACACGCGCCCGTAGCTCAGCTGGATAGAGCGTCAGACTCCGACTCTGAAGGTCATGCGTTCGAATCGCACCGGGCGTACCACGACGCCGAAGGCTTATATAAGCTTTCGGCGTCGTTTTGTATATTTCCGAATACTGCTTTTGCGTCGTCAATACTCGGTCTTGCCGTATTCTCCGTACTCGCACCCTACGTTTTTCGCTTCGATTTCGTCAATCAGCTCCTTGCCGCGATACAGCTTCACCGTGCCGACGCCGTTGCCGCCGTTCCACAAACGGTTGTGCCGCTTGCTGCCGTCCGGAGCTTCGTAATTGACGAGCAGCATATCCTTTTTCTCGCAGCGTATGTCCGTCACCATGCGGTGCAGCGGCGTTTCCTGCTGAACGTGCCAGATAATCTGTGTGTCAGTCTCGCGGCAGGTGAATTCAGTTTTTGTCAGCGTCCAGAACTTGGAGAAGTTGAACTCATACCCCTCTCCTTCGTACCAAAACGCCGCCAGCAGCTTGCGTGAAAGCGCCAGCTGTCCGATTTTCGGGCGTCCGCCGCCGATGTCGAACACACTGTTCTCCAGTTTCTTACCTGTGCGCAGACTGGTCAGATTATTGGACGACAGCCAGACCCAGGGACTTGTGAAGTCCTTTCCCCAGTTTTTGTCCGCATAACCGTAGGAGCTCTCGGGCGAGACGAGATACCTTTTGCCGTTCCAGACGACCTCGCCGGAATAGGCGGTCTTCATGCCCTCGGCGTGCCAGAACATCTCGAACGCCTCGCGTTCGCGCAGCGGTTTACTTGCTCCGTAGCCGACATTGAACGCCACGCGCTTGTCGATGGTCAAATCCCACGACATCCCGCCTGCGCCGCACATATACTCCGGATGAGCCGCCGCGTCCTCGGCGGATACAGCGACGTGTCCGCGCGTGGAGCTTTCATCGAGATAGCAGTCCCCGCACGCGACATGGAACGGCACACCCTCGGCGACGTCCGCGCTCTCCCAGCCGAAAAAGCGGTGCAGCTGAGCAGCGTCCTCGCCCCACGCTCCGGCCTTCACCATGACATAGGACGGCTTGCGGTCGTTCGCCTGATTCTCCGGCAGCTGCCCGAGCACCGGTTCTTTTCCTCCGAGCGCGGGATTGCAGGTAAAAAACTCGATAAAGAAGCTCTTCTCCGTTCCAGTTTGCTCCTCGTGAGCGGTAAAGGAATGCCACCACCAATCGTAGCCGCACTGTGCAAAACCGCCCTTGAGCATAAATGCGTCACGGGAAGGGTCGCTTGTATTAAACATCGTTGTCCTCCTTGATATGCTTTCGGCAGGCTGCTTTGCGGCGTTTGTTGTGCGTCTTGCCGCGCTGCCTTGCGGTCACTGAGCCTGATTTGCCTTAAAGACGTCGGCAACCTCGCTTATGGAAATATAGGCACTCGGGTCAATCGCATGGACCAAATCCCTCATGTGGGTGATTTGAAAGCGATTCAAGACGATGAAAACCACCTTTTTGTCCGAGCCGGAATAATAGCCCTTGGCGTCCAAAACGGTCATTCCCTGCTCAAAGGCGTCCGAGAGCGCCTTGCAGATTTTCGTTTCCTCGCCGGTGATGATGAACACGGATTTTGAACGGTCAAGACCCTCCACAATGAAGTCCACCGTTTTGAGCGCCGCCATGTAGGTCACGATGGAGTACAAGGGCAGTATCCAGCTTGAAATGACGATTCCGCAGATGATATAGAGAACCACATTGTAAATCATGACAAAGGTGCCCACCGAGATGCCGAGCCTTTTTGCATAGACCACCGACATGACCTCGATTCCGTCCATAGCTCCGCCGAAGCGTATGGCAAGACCGCTTCCGAGCCCCGAAATCATGCCGCCGAACAATGCGCACAGCAGCAGGTCGGAGCCTGCCAGAGGAGATGCAATGCTGACGTCAATGGGCAAAACGTCGGTGATGAGCCACGCGCCGACGGAGTAAACGGCAATGGTATATATGGCGTATATGGTGAACACTACGCCCTGCTTTTTCAAGCCGAAGATGAAAAGCGGAATGTTCAGCACCAGCAAAAACAAAGACAGGCTCATCCATTCCGGAGTTATTTGAGAAAGCAGCATGGACGTTCCGGAAATCCCGCTGTCATACAGCCTCACGGGAGCGAGAAATACTGTGACGCCGAACGCGTTGATTAAGCCGGACACCGTCAGCAGCAGGAAGTTTTTGGCGTTCAGGAGCTTTAAGTTCGCAAGTAATGCCGATTGTTTCGTTTTTTTCAATTGATGCCACCTTTCGTTTTCGAGTTCGTTTGTGGATAAAGCCGCCGTCAAAGCGTACTGGGCTTCACGCTTGTGAAGGAAGTCCCGACGAAAACGGCGCCGTGATTCGCGATGTTACTGTTTGCCGTAAAACCAATGCGCGGCGTTTCGGATGGACGGTTCAAAAACGTTGTTGTGCGAATATCCGTCGATGATGTCGTATCTAAGATTCAAGCCGGCATAATCCCTTCTTTGCAGCTGCCCGATGAAGTTGGTGATGTGGATAATAAAGCCCTCGGGCTCCTGGGAGCCGACGGTCACGTACACGTTGCTTTCAAGCGCGGTGTTGCGCGAGTGATAGTCTTCCTCATAGTCCGCGATGCCCACGCCGTATGAGGACGCTTGGAAGGACGGACTGCCGATATAGTAATTAGTGAAGGTGTGCTTGCCGACGGTGTCTGAGTTGAACAGCGCAAAGAAGGTCCAGAACCCGCCGTAGGAATGTCCCGCCAGGGTCATGTTTTCCCGCGAAGCGGGGTAGTTTTCGAGCAGATACGGGACGAGGTTGTCCGCAATGAAATGCAGATAGCTTTCGGGCTGATGCAGAAATTCGCGCTTGCGCAGCTCCTCGTAATCATATCCGTTCGGGTAACCGATGCTCACCGTGATTATCGGCTCGATTTCCCCGTTTTCCATAAGCTCGCGAAGAATCAGATGGTCGCCCATTCTCCAAACGCCGTCGGTCATGACCAGCATGGGGTATTCCTTTGTTTCGTCCCACTCGGGCGGAAGGCAAAGGTGCACGACAAAGGTGTCGTCAATCTCCTCGTCATAAACAGAGATTTCTTCTATGTACTGTGCGCACTCGGGGTCGATTTCGACGATCTCATCGTAGAACTCCTGCTCGGGCGACAGCTTTCCGACAAGGACGCTGTTTCTTTCCTTTTCGGTCATCTTCGCGGAATAGGTCGGCTCGGCGGGTTTGTCGGGTTCTGTCGAAGCGGCGGGCGCGGTCGGCTCCTGCGTCGCAGGCGGCTCGGGCTTTGCGCCGCAGGAGGAAAACAATGCGGCAGACAGCGCGAGCGCAAGCATCAGCGATACAAGTTTTTTCATAAGACAGTTTACCCCGCAAATCATTTTGGTTAACGCCGGCAAAAGGCTTTCATGCGTCAGCGCCGCTTTGCTGTGCGCAGCACTGCGTATCAGCCGCGCTTTGCCGCTTGAGCAAAACGCAAAGCCACACACCGAGCGCGAACAAAACCGTGCCGCGCACAAGCTCGGCATACAACAGCTCGTTTCCCGCAATGACGGTTATTTTGGTCTCAAAATTGAACAGAAAGTGCAGCGCCATTCCCGGAATTATGCTTTTGACTATGCGCGAGAGCGCAATGGTCACCAAGCCGAACAGGAGAGCATTGACAACGGTCAGCGCGACTTCGAGAGCGCTGCTTGCCGCAAACGCGGTGGCGACGTGCCCTATGCCGAAAATCAGCGTGGAGAGCACCACGACGGCTTTTTGGGAAAACGCCTTGCTCAAAAAGCGCGGCACGATTCCGCGAAAATACAGCTCCTCCGCGACGCCCACCGCAGTGTACATAAACAGATTTCCAAGCAGGTATTCGGCGGACTTGACATCAAAGCCCCTCACAGACGCCGGAACAAGCAGCAGCAAAAACGGCAGAAAGTACAGCACGCTGCGGCAGCCCTCGCGCTGCGGCTTTGCAAGAGACAGCTCTTTTGCGCTCCAGCGACCGCTTATGAGCATTATGCACGGCGGCAGCAGCCCGAGCAGCATAAAACCGCCTTGTAAAAACAGCGTTTGGATGCTGTCCAGCCCCAGCACTGCGGCAATAACTGCGGAGACGACCGGAAACAGGATTATCAGCAGCCCCCACAGCAGTGAGATAAAAAACGTTTTGAGCTTCATTTCGTTTACCCCTTTGCGCGACAAAATCCGTGCGGCTTCGCGGCGGCAAAAAGCCGCAGCGGGAAGCTCCCGCATATCGGCTTTGCCGTGCCGTTCGCTTCATAACAATTATTGTATTATAATGTAACGGCTGAAGCGCGTCAATAAGCGCCGTGTTTGTTACATACTTATCTATATGCGGCTTCACTTAAAAATCCCGCACAAAATGCCCCGCCGCAGCGCAAAAACCCGCGGTTCCTGCGGTGATAAGCTGTTTAAATTATAGTCCCGCCCGAGGCGGTTCGCAAGGCGGCGGACGTTGACATCGCGCGGCGCTTGTTCCATAATATTCACACAAACTGAAGTGCGGCGGTGAGCGTATGGCATACGAAAACAGTGCGGACACGGCGAACGCAAAGGCAGAGAATGCGCTTGAGGTCGTCGCGGCGCTGATATGGGATAAGGACAGATTTTTGATTTGCCGACGCGCCGCGGGCAAGGCGCGGGGACTGCTGTGGGAGCTTGCGGGCGGCAAGGTGGAGCGCGGCGAAACAAAGCAGGCGGCGCTCGCGCGGGAATGCCGCGAGGAGTTGGGAATCGAGCTTTGCGTCGCACAGGAGTTCGCGCAGGTGGTGCACGAGTACCCCGACGTAACGGTGCGGCTGACGCTGTTCAACGCGTCGATAACGTCCGGCGAGCCGCAAAGGCTCGAACACGAGGAGCTGCGCTGGATTACGGCGCACGAGATACCGCTTTTTGAGTTTTGTCCTGCGGACGCGGCGCTGCTGCAAAAGCTGCGCTGAGTGTGCGTCACTTTTGCACAGTCTTCGATTATATTAGAGACACCCGTTGTTTATACCAAAGAACAAACTGCGCCGTGAGGTGAGCGAATGGCGAAATCCGTTTCAAAAATCGGAAAGCAGTACCGTATAAGCAGCTCGCTGCTGCTGTTGTTTTCCGCGCCCTTCATTGTCTGGCAGATGGGCATACTTTACTTTTCCGGCACGACCATGTCGCTGTTCGGCAGGACGCCGGTGCCGCTTGAAAGCGGCGACACTACGGCGGTCATCGCGGCGGGCTATGCCGCGTCCATACTGCTGATGTGTCTTTTCCCGCGCAAAACCGTTTACATACAGCGCGCAGTGCTGCCGACTGCGTTTGTCTCGACGGCGCTTATGCTGCTCCCGCTTCCCGCAAGCGTCCTTTGTGTGCTGTTTTACGTCTGCGCGTTCGCGTGCGTGTTTTCCATAGGCACCATGTTATCGATAGCCGCGCAGCATTTCACCGTCGAGACCACATGGCGCGACGGGGTTATCAGCATGACGCTCGGCGGCGTATTGATTGCGCTGCTGCAAAACGATGTTTTCAAAATCGACTTTACCGCGTTCACCGTTTTCGCGTTGCTGCTGACGGCGGCGCAGGCGGCGTTTTACTTCGCGATTCCCGCGAAAATCGAGGTGGATTACGCAAGCCGTGAGAACCCCGTTCGTATGCCCAAAACACTGTTTATCGGCATCTGGCTCATAAGCGGCATGGCAACGCTGCTCATCTGCTTCGCGTCCTCCTTTGCCGAGAGCGTGCGCGGCGGGGTGAGCGTGCTGTATCTTTCGGCGGCGGTGTTCGCGCCGGTGATTTTCTTTCTCAAGAAAAAGCTCGGCGCGGGCTCGGTGCGGGTGTTCGGCGGTTTTCTCGCGCTGTCCTCGCTCGGCTTTGTGCTCGCGTATTTGTCGCTGCGCATACCGGCGCTTCGCTATGTGGCGTGCGTGCTGCTCGGGATGATTGTGGTGCTTGCGAATTTGTGGATTTACTTCGGGGCGCTGTCCTTTTCGATATATCCGTTTCGATTTATCGGGGCGCTCGGAGCGGCAATGGGGATGATGCTCGCCGCGCTGCACTCCGAGCTGCAAGACGCGCTGCGCGCCGACTTGAGCGTGCTTTACGGAATCTACGCTGCGCTGTCGGTCGCGCTGCTTGTGGCGTACTATTTCATCGAGCCGTATTTCTCGCGTATGCTTGCCCGCTCGCGCGAGCCGGTGCTGATAAAACCCGCGCAGCGCCCGCACCGCTCACACGTTCCGCCGAGCTTCGACGTGCTCTCCGAACAGGAGCGCATACTCGCAGGTCTTATTCTCGACGGTCATTCCGAGAGCTCCGCCGCCCGCGCGATGAACATCTCGCTGAACACCCAAAAGGGCTATCGAAAGAACATCTACTTCAAGCTGGATATTCACTCCAAGCGCGAGCTTTTTGAGGCGGCGTCCGAGCAGACACCCCGCCGCGCCTGAAGACAATCCAAGTCCCCCTTTTCTCCCGCGTATGCGGCAGGGAGCGGGGGGCTTTTTTGTGCGGCTTTTTCGGCGGCGGGTATTCGCTTTATGCAAAATCCCCCGTGATTCGGGTGTGGGTGCGGCACGAGTTCGCGCAGTAAAATAAAACCACGGAACGAACACGGCGTTCGCTGCGTTCGCTTTCGAAAAATTGTTTGTATGGAGGTTTATTATATGAAAAAGCTGTTTGCGCTGCTGCTTACACTGCTGCTGTGTATGCCGCTTTTCGGCTGCAAGGGCAAGAGCGAAGCCGCGCCGTCAGCCGCAGGCGAGCCGTCGTCCGCGCCGATCGAAAAGCCGCAGGAAATTGAGAATCAGGTCGCGCTGTCGTTGGACAAATCCGCCTATGAGCCGGACGAGAGCATTGCCGTGACGCTGGATTTCACCAAGCTCAATCAGGACACGGCGGTCATTGTCGTCGTACCCTGCGAAACTCAGCACGGCAAGGCAGTGGATTACAACGATGATACGACATGGGTGGAATACCGCTGGCTTTCCGATTTCTCAGAGGTACCCTTCTATTTATATCCCTACGACACGCAAAGCGGACTGTATGACGTGCGCGTGTACGCCGACGCCGAAAGCGGCGAGGAGCTTGCAAGCATAACCGTCGCGTTCGGGGACGCTTCGCTTCCCGCGGGCGGCGGAAACGCCGCAGCGTCACAGGGCGCAGCCTCGTCCGACGCGGGAAAGGGCGGGATCCTCAGCGAGAGCGGGGAATGCACGCAAAAGCAGATGGAGGACACGATTGCGAGCTATCTCGGCAGACTCGGCAGCCTGCCGTCGCTCACCCTTTGCGGCGGCAGCGAAATATACTATGAAAAAGCCGGCGACGCGCTCAACGACGGAGACATATACACAATCTACGCCCCGCAGTTGGACACCGACGGCTTATATGAAACCATGAACAGCCAGCTCACGGCGGCGGGCTTCTCCTATGAGCAGGATCCGCTGGGACGGCATTTGTGGTATGTAGACTCGGACGGCGAACAAAAAGGCATACGCTTCTGGCCGGATGACCCGGATTCTCCCGACGGCTACTGTATGCTCATGATGACCCACGGGCCCGACGAATACTGAGTGCCGCGCAGCTCATTCCAACCAATGCTTCACTGCAGTCTTTCGCAAAACAAGCGCCTCTTTTCCGCGCAAGCGGAAAAGAGGCGCTTGTTATTTGATTCGCTGGTTTTGCTCACGCTCATGCGCTCGGATTCCCGCGCAGACGGCGTACTAAGCTTGATAAGGCGACCGCCAGACGCGGGTTGCGCGTCGTTTCAAAGCCGCGAAAAGGAATTGATTTTGCGATTTTTTAGGGCAATACATGAAATGTACATAAAATGAGCGTATGCTTATTTAACAAACAAAAAGGAGCAATTATTATATGAAGAAAACTCTTGCAGTAATTCTCTGTGCTCTCATGCTCTGCGCGCCGCTTTGCGGCTGCGCGAAGGGTGAGCAGACAGTGGAGGGCATACTTGAAGCCTTCAGCGGGCATCTGCTCACGCTCAAGGCGACGAACGGCGAGGAGCTGGAATTCGACGTCGCGAAGGCGATCATTGAGACGGCTCACGGTCTGCTTGCGGGCGACGACATTCTGCTGACCTACACGGGCAGCATAAACGGCTCGGACACCTCCAAGGCGGTCGTGAGCAAGGTCACCGACGTCTCGCAGGAGGACTCCGCGCCGACCGAATACATCGTTACGGGAACGCTTATCGACGCGACGATGAACACCATGGTCATTGAAACGTCCGGCGGCGAGCAGCTCACCTTTTCCACCGCGCTCGCGCAGCACGACATCAAAAACGGCGTGCTGCTCGGAAACACCATAATCGTCACCTACACCGGCGACATTGTGAGCGGCGACACGACCGGCATTAAGGTCGTCAAAATCGAGGACGACGATCCGAACGAGATTTCGACCGCGCCGGCGGGCGGGGACGCCGAAACCGCGCCCGAGATAAAGGAGAACGCCGACAACGTCTGGACGACGCAGGCGGTCAACGTCCGCAAGGGACCCGCGACGACCGCCAAGCGCATCGGCGGAATGGCGAAGAATATGTGGATGCAGCGCACCGGAATATGCTCCAACGGCTGGAGCCGCGTTGTCTATAACGGCGCGGAGGCTTATGTCTACACCGACTACCTGACGACCACGGCGCCCGCGCCGGTCGTCGCGCAGCCCGAGCAGCCGCACAACACCGACCACAACTATTATTCCATGAGCGGCTACGTCGAGGACGCGTCGAATGCCAACATAACAATCGGCAACAAAACCGGCGAGTACACCTTCGACGTCGGCTCGGCGCAGCACCACTACAAAAACGGGCTGATGATAGGCAACCTTGTCACGATTGAGTATTCGGGCAAGATAAACGGCACGGACACAAGCAGCTGCGTCGTGCATTCGGTCACCGACACCGACCCCAACTATCCCGAGCAGCCCGACCCGGAAATCGTCACCGCTCCCGGACCTGAGATAGGCGGAGGCGTGACCGTGACTTCGGACACCGCGCCCGACGAGCCCGAGATAGGCGGCGGAGTGACCGTTGACCCCGACACTTCGCAGCCCGAGATAGGCGGAGGAGTGACCGTTGACCCCGACGCTTCACAGCCTGAGATAGGCGGAGGAGTGACCGTTGACCCCGACGCTTCGCAGCCCGAGATAGGCGACGGTGTGACCGTGACAACGGACACTTCACCCGTCGGCGAGGACGCCAACGACGCGACCGCGCAGGCGGGCCCCGGACCCGAGATTTGGGTCGGCGACACCGAGGCAAGCGATCCCGCGCCCGTGATTGAGCCCGCTCCCGAACCCCAGCCCGAGGTTGAGCCCGAGCCCGCCCCTGCGCCCGCGATAGGCGGCGGCGTAACAGTCGTGCCGTCCATAAAAGGCACGGTGCAGGGCTCGACGGCTAACACGCTCACCATAGTGACCGAGGAGGGCGCGACGTATACCTTCAGCTTTGACGGGACGACCGACATCGAGACGGACTATTCCGACGGCGCGGCAGTTCTCGTGCAGCCGGACACCTCCCCGTCCGACTCCAACGTCGTTCACGCCAACGCGATAGTCGGCGCGTAAATATCGGAATACTTATAATAAAGGCAGGCGCACGGTATGTGCGCCTGCCTTTTGCGTCTTGTGAATGTCCGTTTTGCGTCCGCCGCGCGCTAAATCATAAACATATTCAGTACGCCGTGTGCGAGCATGGTCGAATAGCAGTTTTTTGTGCGAAGCCGTATAAAACCGAGCACCGCGCCGTAACCGAAGCCTGCCGCGAGCTTCCACAGCACCGCGCTCCAGTTGCCGGACGCGATGTGGGGCAGCATATAGCCCGTATGCCACACCGTGAAAAACAGCACGTTTGCCGCAAAGACCCATATCGGCTTATGCAGTACCGTCTCCAGCCGGTTCCAGATGTACCCGCGAAAGACCAGTTCCTCGAAAATCGGCGTGACGACGCTGCCGTAAAAGGCGAGCAGTATGGCGTGAATCCCGCCCGAGAAGTAAGACGGCGAGGTCATCAGCAGCACCCCGCAAACGCAGGTGGCAATGATATACCCGCGCGAAAAGTTCTCGGGAAATACCGAGAGCGGGGTCTTTCTCCTGCGCGCAAAGACAATCATGCCCGCGCTCAGCAGCAGCATTATGCACATGGTCGTCATGCGGTGGGAAAAGTCGGTCAGTGGGACAAAGGAATAGGACAGCCGCTCAAGCAGTATGCGAAGCGCCTGAAGCACCACCATCAGCGCGACGAGCGCCGCAATAGTAATCGCCGTCTGCTTGCTGGATACGGGCCGTGCCTGCTCGCTTGTGAGTTCGTTGTCCATCGCTCAATCCCCCTATGGTTTCAGCCGCTCAAGCGCGTCGATGTCGCCCGAGCGTATCGCGCTTATGGCGCTCGCAATCCGCTCGTGCTCCCAGTCCCACCAGCGCAGCGCGAGCAGCCGCTCAATCGTATCGTCCGAAAAGCGCCTGCGAATCGGCTTTGCGGGAACTCCGCCGACGACGGTGTACGGCTCGACGTCCTTGGTCACCACCGCCCGCGCGCCGATTATCGCGCCGTCGCCGATGTGCACGCCGGAGAGTATGACCGCCTCGTAGCCTATCCACACGTCCGAGCCGATGACGATGTCGCCCTTGTTGTCCCACGCGCTGGTGACGTTTTTGTCAAGCCCCCACTCGTCGAAGAATATCGGGAAGGTGTAGGTGGCAAGCGAGCTTAACGTGTGGTTGCCGCTCGTCATGAGAAATCTTGCGCCGCACGCGACCGAGCAAAACCGCCCGATTATCAGCTTGTCTCCGTTTATCGGGTAGTGGTAAAGCACGTTGTTCTTTTGAAACTCCCGCGGGTCGTGCACAAAGTCGTTGTAAATCGTGTAATCTCCGACACAAATGTTGGGGTTGTCCACGACGTTTTTGAGATAGACAATCTGCTTGTCGAACTCGCGGGGATATATTTTAGTACATTCCGAGTCCATGTTTGTGACCTCCGTGGTCGAGTAAATTCAGTCGAGCTTTATGTCAAACGGAACGGTCGGTATACCGCCCTCGACGGGGACGTCGTTTTCAAACGCCCAGCCGGAGAGCCGCACGGGGGTGAGCACCACAAAGTCCGCGCCGAAGCCGCCGAAAGCTATGTTCTCGTCGAATGCGCCGGGGAACTTTGCGTCGTAGACCTTTCGCAGCTCGGCGTTTTGCTCAAGCATGGTCGAGCCGAGAAGCTCAGCGCGGCACTCTGCAAAAAACGGGCCTATCTCCAAGCAGCAGCGCGGGTTTTCCTTGAGCTGCGCAAACTTGCGCGAGGAAGCAGCGGTAAAGAGCACAACGCTTTTGCCGTTTCGCACGGGGCTTACGGTGCGCATGGAAACGCCGTCCGTGCCGCTTGTGGCAAGCACCGCCGTCTGATGTTTTTCGATAAGCTCAAAAAATTGTTCGATTCTGTCCATACTGTTTCTCCTTTTAATTTGCGCGCAGCCGCTTGTAATACAGCCCGCGCTCTTTGTCGTATTCAAAGCCTGTCGAGGTCAGAGTCGCCCTCGAAGCGAGATTTTCCTTTTCCGGCTGCACGATAACCAGCCGCGCGTCCGGTATCCCGCGTATTTTTTCGAGCAGCGCGAGCACCGCCGCGGCGCCCAGACCCTTTTTCAGCACATTCGTCTCACCGACGAGGTAATCTATGCTGTAAGCGCCGCGAATGTCGAGATCGCGATGCCACGTCTCGCCCGAGTCGGCGTAAAGGTAATATTGGCAAAAGCCGACGGGACGTCCGCCGTACTCGACAATGAAGTGGTGCACAAAGCGAAATTCGCCCTCGCGCTCGCGCACCTCGCGCAGCCATTCCTCCGGCTGTTTGTACCAGCGCGCTACGTGTTCACATTGAAGCCAGCGCTCAAATGTCGGTATGTCCCCGTCGCAAAGCCCGCGCAGCGTGACGCGCGGCGAACCGAGCTCATTTGCAAGCTGCACAAAGCGGGCGCCCTTTTCTTTGAGCGCAAGGGATTCGTCGATTTCACTTGCCGCCGTGCTCATTATCCTCTCGAGCGACGAAAGCGGCTGACGGATAAACAGCTCGCACAGAAAACGCTTCATGCGCCCGTTGTTGTAGCACTCAAGCGCTTCTCCGAGCAGCTTCGCTTTGCGCGCATATTCCCCATACCACTCATCAAAGCCGCGCGAGAGTATGTATTCACAGTTGCGCCGCTTGACCTGTCCCGTGTCGAGGTCGCGAAAATCCCCCATCTTGCCAAGCCGCGCGCAGAAGTATTCGGGGCATTCGCCGCACTGGGCAAGCTGCTTTTCGCGACAGCAGCGAAAGACCCTGCACACGTCGGTGTAGTAGCCTCCGTGCGAGCAGCCAAGGCATCGACTCGTTCCGCTTGAGCGGTAGCGCGGACACAGCGCGCAGGGCATTCCGCAATAGCCATAAGGATATTCTGTCATCACATCTCCTGCGCTTTCGGCGGGTGGCGGCGGATGTCGATGACCGCAAGCAGGTCGTCATACAGCGCCGTGCGCTCGCACAAATCAAAGAGCATCCAGCGCTGTCCCATGCCCTCGGGAGTGTCGCTGTAAACGCGGCGGAACTCGCCGCTCATGCCCGGCAGCAGCCGCTCGACGCGCGGCTTTTCCTTTTGTCCGACGACGAGCAGCAAAAAGAACCGCCCTGCTCGGGGATAGACGGTGCAAAGCGTTCTGCCTGCCTTTTTGAATTTAAGGTTCCAGCCCAGCAGCACCCTGTCTGCGCTGTATTCAATGCAAAACTTGGCGTCGTACTCACGTCTCATGTGTTCGCACAACTCGTCGAACAGCGCGCAGGCGGCGTATTCGCACATCTCGCGCTCGCTCGGCGCATGGCTTTTGTCCTCTATATTTATCATAGTGTCACCTTATATTACTTCGCGGGAAGCGGCTGACAGACGGGGCAGTAGTAGACCGAGCCGCCGAGATACGCCTCCTTGGTCACCTCGCCGCCGCAGCGCGGACAGCCGCATTCGAGCGCATTCTTGCTCATGAGAGTCTGATAGCCGCCGCTCGCGCCGAACAGGTCTTTTTCGGTGTCCCGTCCTCCTAGACGCGTCATTTCCGAAAGTGTGTCCACGCAGCTTTTCAGCAGCGTCTCGCGCTGCTGCTCGCCGAGCGTCGCAATCTTGCGCTTGGGGTGTATCGACGCGCGAAACAGTATGTCCTGCACCACTCCGTTGCCGATTCCGGGAAAGCGCTGCTGCGTCGCAAGGAACGCCTTGGCGCTGAGCTTTTGCGGCTCGCTTGTTATCAGCTCGCGAAAGCGCGCGGCGAACTCGTCCGAGAGGGGGTCGAGCGCCGCAAGACTTTTGAGGTAATATTCATTGTCATAGCTTCCGTCGTGCAGCACGATTCCGCCGTACATCGCAACGGTGAACGCGAGCGCCGCGCCGTCGTCGAAAACGATGAGCAGCTGGTACGCCTTGGGAGCGTCGTCGGCGTTTATCAGCCGCACGTTGACCCCGTCGTTCACGCACAGCTTCATGCCGTTGTCAAAGCCGATTTCCGCGTAGATGCCGAAGCCGTTGAAATCGACCGCTCTCGCCGAGCGCAGCTTTGCGTCGTATTCGGCGGGCTCGCCGTTGAACCAGCAGAATTTATGCGGTTTGCTCGGCGGCAGCACCTTGGCAACTCGCTTGGACGCGACGCTTGCGGCGAGCTGCGCGCACAGTGTTTTGACCTCGGGATATTCGAGCATTTTCGCGCTCTCCTTCCGTTTTATGCCTTTTTTCTATTCTGCACCCTCGCGCGCGGTGTGTCAACCACGAGAAAGCTCCCGATTTATTCCGCTTCGCGATTGAAAAGCAGCGGGATTTCCCTTAATATAGGTATATAAACTATTGCTCGAAAGGACGACGCGATGAAACGCTCACAAATCAACAAAGCGCTCAAAGAGCTGGAGAATATGTGCGGGGAGCACCGCTTTTGCCTGCCGCCGTTTTGCGCTTTTACGCCCGATGACTGGCTGGGCGTCGGGCATGAGTACGACGAGGTGCGCGATTGTATGCTCGGCTGGGACATAACCGACTACGGTCTGGGCGACTTTGACAAGGTGGGTCTGTCGCTCATCACCATACGCAACGGCAACCGCGCCATGCAGGACAAATACCCCAAGGCATACGCGGAAAAGCTGCTTTATTTGAAAGAAGGGCAGTATTCCCCGAATCATTTTCACTGGTTCAAGACAGAGGACATCATCAACCGCGGAGGCGGAAATGTGCTCATTCGCGTTTTCAACTCCCGCGAGGACGAGTCGGTCGATACCGTCTCGGACGTCGAGGTAATCACCGACGGCTGCCGCTTCACCGTCTCGGCTGGAACGCAGATACGTTTGATACCCGGCGAGAGCATATTTATTCCCCAGCGGCTTTACCATGATTTCGAGGTCGAGCCGGGAACGGGCAGCGTGCTGCTCGGCGAGGTCAGCCGCTGCAACGACGACTGCACCGACAACCGCTTTAACCCGCCCGTCGGCAGATTCCCTCAAATCGACGAGGACGAGCCGCCCTATCGGCTGCTGTGCTCGGAATATCCGGCGGCGGAATAATCGGAGGAAACGCAGATGTATGACGTTGTCGCGCTCGGAGAGCTGCTCATAGACTTTGCGGCGCTTGAGACGGACGAACAGGGCTATCCGACCATGAAAGCCAACCCCGGCGGCGCGCCGGGTAACTTTCTCGCGGCGCTGAGCGCGTGCGGCGCCGGCACCGCCATGCTCGGCAAGGTCGGAGACGACGCGTTCGGGCGGCTGCTCGTGCGCACGCTTGCAAGCGCGGGCATTCAGACGCGCGGTATTCTCGTTGACCCCGACGTGTTCACGACGCTGGCGTTCGTCACCTTTGATTCGCGCGGCGAGCGCTCGTTCAGCTTTGCAAGAAAGCCAGGCGCGGACACAAGACTTCGCTTTGACGAGCTGGTGCTAGACATAATCGAGCAATCGAGCATTTTTCACTTCGGCACGCTTAGCCTGACCGACGAGCCGTCGCGCACCGCGACGCAAAAAGCGGTCGAATACGCAAAGTCGCTTCGCAAGCGCATAACCTTTGACCCCAATCTGCGCAAACCGCTTTGGAAAAGCGAGCAGGACGCGCGCGAGCAGATGCTGTGGGGATTAAAGCAAGCGGACGTGGTTAAAATCAGCGACGACGAGCTTCGCTTTTTGTGGGACTGCGGCGAGCAAGAGGGCGCGGAAAAGCTCATCAGGGAATGCGGAGTGTCGCTCGCCATGGTGACGCTCGGCGCGCGCGGCTGTCTGCTGAAAAACGCCGGAGCGAGCTTTGAGTGCGGCGCGCTCCCTGTGACGCCAATCGACACGACGGGAGCGGGGGACATCTTCGGCGGCAGCGCCGTGGCGCGGCTGCTCGAACTGGGAAAGGACCCGGCGGAGCTCGACGAACGGGAGCTTGCGTTTATCGCCGAGTACGCGAGCGCGGCGGCGGGGCTTTCGACCGAGAGGAAGGGCGGCATACCGAGCGTGCCGAGCAAAAACATCGTACTGCGCAAACTGCGCGAGCTGGCAGGCGGCAAAGAATAAAAGTAAATCCAAAGAGGCTTTCACCCAAAGTGGTGAAAGCCTCTTTTTGCGCGCGGCTTTTCAAGCGCGTGCGCTCGTCCGCATATAGGTCCGCGTAGAGGGTTCGCAGTCACACAAACGTCCCCGCCGAAAGGCGGGGACGAAACACTCTCATTCATCACAAACGCCGAAAGCTCCGCTGTGCGTTGGCGTGCGGTTTCACAAGTGCGTGCGCTCGTCCGCATATAGTCCGCGCAGAGCGAAGGCGTGTTCTACGCGTTCGCAAGACGGCGCATGAGCGCAAGGGTGCGCGGAGCGTCGGCAGCAAAATCGTTCGTGTACGCCTCGCAGGAGACCCGACCGTCATAGCCCGTCTTGCGCAAAGCGGCGAAGAACGCGGCGTAGTCCGACTCGGTTTCATTCAACGGAAAGACCCGTCCTTCGGGGTTGGCAAAGTGGACGTGTCGCAGCAGACCGCCGCCGAAGCGCGGGATATTCTCCGTGCTCTCGCGCTCGCAAACGAGGTGATAGTAGTCCACAAGCATTCCGACGCTTTCGTTCGCCGCTGCTTCGCACAGCTCGCAGCCCTCGCGGAAACTGTTGACGATGTTGCATTCCTCTTTGCGCAGCGGCTCGATTGCAATACCGATTCCGTGCTCTCTTGCCTTCGGCGCGATTCTCCCCAGCAGCGCCGCGACCTGCGCAAGCCCCGCTTGGAGCGAAAAGCCCTGCGGCACGCGCTTGGCAGGACCGCTGCCGAAAACGATGTACTCCGCGCCGAGCAGTTCCGCCGTGTCCAGTGCGCGCGAAACGTATTCGTCCACCGCTCTCTCGTTCACCTCATCGCCCGTCAGCCGCATTTCGACCGGAAAAAAGTTGTTGCACACCTCGCATTTTAGCCCGCTGCGCTCCAGCTCGCGCAGCACCCCGACGAGGCGCTCGGGCGACAGCGCTGTCAGCTGCGCGAGCGGCAGCTCCGCATAGTCGTACCCCGCGAGCGCGAGCGCCGGCAGATACTGCGCGCCCGTGCCGTCCGGCTCGTGCGAGAGCATATTAAGACAACATCCGAACCTCATATAAAACACTTCCTTTGTTATGCTTCGCTTAAAAAACAGGTTTCCTTTATATAGAAGCTATAAACATTATAGCACAATTTATGGCAGTTTGAACAAAAAACGGGGCGTATCGCGGTCGAAAACTATTTGATAGTTCAATCGAAAAAAATGATGATGATTGTGCGTATCGCCGCGAGAAATTTCTTAGTAGTTGGCGAAAAGCACAAAAAAGAACGGCTTATCAAAAAAATTGAAAAGCCGTTCAATAAGCGATATTTTACGCGCCGAAATTCCGGCGCTACAATGCAGTTGCACTCAAGTTCACAGCGGATGCATACCCGGAGTGTTCGGCAAAGCAATATGCTCGACGAGCGAAATGAAGTCGAGTATCAGCTCCTCATTGACGCACGACTGCTTGTAGCAGGCAATCAGCTTTCTCGTGTCCTGCATCGAGCGCAGGGTGCAAAAGACGAGGTTGGAGCGCTCCGCTTCGGTGCAGGTCTCCAGCAGAACCGGCGAGGTGAACTGGTAACCCATTCCCTTCGCGACAAGGCTCGCGGCGGTCCGCATATTGTTGGTGGTAATTGAGTTGCCCGTTTGTATCATGTAATGATTGAGCATTCTCGCCGTGAAAGAGTATAAGTCGTTCGCGACGCCGGGTGTGATAATCGGAAGCCCGTCGAGCGAATGCGGGTCTATCTCATAGGGGTTGGTGCTCGAATTGTTCGCAAGCACCCATTCGGGTACTATGCCGAACGAGCGGGGCAGTATGAGCAGCACCTGCTCTAGTGCAAGTTCAACGACGTTATAACCGTCCGAGTTCGCGGTCATCGAGCCGACGACCACGTCCATCGTTCCCGAAAGCAGCCCGTCGATAAGCGTTTCGTCGCCGCGCTCGATTATGCTGACGGTCGTCTTGGGGTGCTTTTCCAAGAAAGGCGGCAGCAGCAGCGGCATCCAGGTGTTTGAGCGAATGGGACCTATTCCGATGCTCAGCGTTTCGCTCGGAGACGCCATCTGCTTGAGCCGTGCGTACAGGCTGTCCTCCACAAGCCGTATCTTGCGCATTTCCTCAATGTAGACAAGCCCTGCGGGCGTCGGAGTGATTGGTGAGCGGGAGCGGTCGAACAGCTTGATTCCAAGCTCGTTTTCAATGCGGTTGATGTACATGGTAAGCGTAGACTGCGCTATATAAAGCCGTTTGGCGGCGCGCGTGAGGTTTTGTTCCTCGGCGACAGCGAAAATGTAATCCATCTTATCGGTAGTCATGAAAAGCCTCCTTGTGAGGTCATTATACATGGATTTGCCCAAATTAAACACAATTTTGTGGTGGTAATTTTTGAGGAGAGACTTATGGAAAACAGGGAATCGGAAAAACTGAGAGCGGTGGCGCGCAGCATTCGGCGCAATATCGTCGAGCAGGTCGGCGTCGGCAGAGCGGGTCACCTGGGCGGCTCGTGCTCGATTGCGGACGTGGTCGCGGTGCTTTATTTTCATACAATGAAGCTGCACGCGGACGACCCGAAATGGGAGGGACGCGACCGATTGATATTCAGCAAAGGACACACGGCGCTTTGTCAGTACGCGGCGCTGTGCGAGCTGGGGGTCATCGACCGCTCGCTGCTTTCGACGGTCAAGACAATCGGCGGGAAGCTGCAGGGTCACCCCGATATGCGCAAGTGCCCCGGTATTGAGGCGAACACAGGCTCGCTCGGACAGGGACTGTCCATTTCGCTGGGCATGGCGCTCGGGCTGAAGCTGGACGGCAGCGATTCGCGGGTATACTGCATACTCGGCGACGGCGAGCTGGACGAGGGTCAGGTATGGGAGGCGGCAATGGCGGCGGCGAGCTACAAGGCGGACAACCTTACCGCGATTGTGGACCGCAACACTTTGCAGGCGTCCGGCACGACCGATAACATAATGAATTTAGGCGACGTCGCGCAGAAGTTCCGCTCGTTCGGCTGGCAGGTTTTTGAAACAAACGGACATGATGTGGACGCGATAGCCCAGGCGCTCGATGAAGCAAAGCTCGTCAAGGGCGCGCCGGCGGTCGTCATCGCGCATACCGTCAAGGGCAAGGGTGTTTCCTTTGCCGAGGGGCAGACCTCCTGCCACAACTGCTCGCTGACAAAAGAGCAATATGACCTCGCGATGAGCGAATTACAGTAATCGAGGAGAAGAAAATGGGCGAGAGAACACAGAGAACCGCATACGGCGAAACGCTGGTGGCGCTCGGGAGCGAAAACCCGAACATAGTCGCGCTGGACGCCGACCTCGGAAAATCGACGATGGGCAGCCTGTTCAAGGCGGCGTATCCCGAGCGATATTTCGAAATGGGCATTGCGGAGCAAAACATGATGTCAACGGCGGCGGGACTGTCGCTTGCGGGAAAGATACCGTTTGTAAGCTCGTTTGCGGTGTTCGTCGTCGGACGCGCATACGACCAGCTTCGCCAGACCATATCCATAGCAAAGCTCAACGTGAAGGTGTGCGGCTCGTCGGCGGGCTTCTCCGACTACGGAGACGGCTCGACCCACCAGTCGGTGGAGGACGTCGCGCTCACGAGAGCGATACCCAACATGACGGTGCTTGCACCCGCGGACGACCTTGAGGCGGAGGCAATGGTGCGCTACATGGCGTCGCACGACGGACCCATGTACCTGCGCGTCAACCGCAATCCGCTGCCTCGGGTAACGGAGAACGTCGGCTTCGAGTTCGGCAGACCCTCGGTCATACGCGAGGGCAAAGACGTGGTCGTGTTCGCACACGGAGTCATGGTCTCGCGGGCGCTCGCGGCGGCTCAGTCGCTGTGCGGGCGACCGGACGTAAAGGTGGTCAACGTAAGCACCCTCAAGCCGCTGGACGAGAAGTATATCATCGACGCGGCAAAGGGCATGAAGGGCGTGGTCGTCGCCGAGGAGCACTCGTGCATCGGCGGACTGTGCTCGATAGTCTCGCAGGCGCTTCGCGGCAGCGCGATACCGACCGAATATGTCGCGGTAAAGGACAGCTTCGGGACCAGCGCGCGCGGCTACGACGAGCTGCTTGAGCATTACGGACTGACCGCCGAGGCGGTAGAGAAGGCGGCGTGCCGCGTCGCGGGAATCGAATATTGAGACGGCACGAACGCAAAAATATCGGAAAAGGGGTAGTAAGGCGTGGCAGACAGTAAATCGGAACTCATCCTGAAAGCGACCCACGTTACCAAGACGTTCGGCACCACCAAGGCGCTGTCCGACGTGTCCTTCGAGCTGCGCGTCGGAGAGGTCCATGCGCTCATGGGCGAAAACGGCGCGGGCAAATCCACGTTGGGCAAATGCATAACCGGCATTCACAAGGCGGACTCGGGCGAATACGAGTACGCCGGCAAAAAGGTCAGCTATGATTCGCCCAAGCAGGCGCTGGACGACGGCATAGCGATTGTGCTTCAGGAATTCAACGTTATACCGCACCTGAGCGTCGCGGAAAACATCTTTTTGACCGACGAGAGCTTTTATAAAGCGAAGGTGTTTTCCAACTATGAGGCAATGGTCAAAAAGACCGACGA